>JAOACZ010000076.1 GCA_026417575.1 bacterium
AGATGTGTATAAGAGACAGGCTCTTCGAAGGGGCGACGTTGTGGTGCAGCCTGGAGGGCGCGCGTGACGGCGTAGAGTTGCCAGACGCGGTGTACGGCCCGACGTAGGCCAGTGCCAGGTTTACAATCATTTTGGAAGTAGAGGAAATAGGCGTAGACGAGCACGCCGTGAAGCTCGACGCTGTCGGTATCATAGTGGACGCAATAGGTGTCGCGGAGGAGGTGGTAAGGCACGCAGCCGTAAGCGAACTGACGGCTGGGGAGATCGCAGGAGAGGGCGGTGGGGACACGGCGGTGGGCGGTGAGGAGGCGTAGGTTCGGGATGATTGCGAGGCAGGCGTTGGGTGTTTCTATTGCTGCGAGAGGGGTGTGGAAAGCGAAGTCGCCCACGATCATTTCGGGGAGAGGTGTTTGGAGAGGCGACCAGACGCGGGTGATTGGGATATCAGCGAGGTGGAGGAGGTCACGGGCGAGCTCGAGGCGCACAGGGCGGCGCACAGTGAGGCGGGTTTCGATGCGGAGCATGTCGTGTGAATGGACGGAAACGATGGTAGAGAGGCGCAGGCCGCCATTGCCGCCTTTGAGGGAGAGGAGGCTGGGTGTGCGGGTGTGGGTTTGCCAAGTGAGGCGTGGGGCGAAGATATCGAGGTTAAGGGTATCACGTGCGCTGACGCGGACGTCAGGTTGGATGGTAGCGAGAGGGCGCCATGTGCGGCCATGGAGCAGGCCTTCCAGCGTGAGAACGGTGGCACCGTTGGAGGAGGAAGGGATGCAGCGCAGGAGCTGGTCAGGCATAGGCAAATGCGGGGTTGTTTAGGCTAGTGGACGAGCAAGCAAGTAAGCTATTTCGACATCTTTGGTCATGGGGATGATCCACTCGCGGTAGAGGCGGACGAAGAGGTCTGGGTCGAGTTTGTAGACGACCTTGGGTTGGGCGTCATCGAGTTCTTGGGCGTAGGTGGCGGCTTTACGGCGTACGCGTTCGAGCAGGCGGGCCTCGACGAGGGGGTCAGTGATTGCGGAGCGGAGGGCTTCGTGGTCAGCCTGGGCGATTAAGGAGCGGAAGCGCTGGGGGTCATGGCGATATTTGCTTTCGGCGACGAATTTGCCGTAGTGGATGCGTTTGGAGAGTGCTTGCAAGCAAGCGACGTCACACACGGCGGTTGAGCCGTACTGCTGGTCGTCACCGGGTGGGCAGAAGAGTGGGATGATTTCTTGTTCGTAGGCGGTTTTGATGCGTTTGTTGATGTTGATCTGGGTTGGCACGATGGGCGCGTGGTAATCGAGGGGAGGAAGAAGGGAGGGGGGGAGGTCGTCGAAGAAAGGGTGTTCATCGGGGCTGGTGTAGCGGCGAACGGTAGCGTGCAATCGTTCGGTGCCATGCAAGAGGTAGTCGAGGAAGCTGCCGCTGAAGTGAGGGATGGGAATGCCGCCTGGCTGGTAGACAGGGGCGTTAATCTTAAACTGGGCGCGCTCGACGAGGGCAAAAATAATGGTCTCTTCGAGGCGGACCAGGACTGCGCGGATGTTCTGCAAATCAAGTAAGGGGTGGGTACTCATTGACATTCCGCAGGGAATGCAACCGAGATGAGAGAAGGGAGGAAAACTGGTAGCGACGCGCTGGGACGTATGATGAGGTAACCGGGGGATTACTTGACCACGGCGGTTGACACCAGGCGACGCGCATGGTTGTTGGACGGGAGTGTGTGGTAGTTACAACTTTACGATTAAGAGGAACACGAGCACGAAGAGTGCGACTGTTTCTGTGATGCCGAGGACGATGAGGTTGTTAGCGAAGCCTTTGTTGGTCTCGGCGAAGGCGTCGCAGGCGGCGGCGGCGCCTTTGCCTTGGTAATAGGCGGACATGCCGATCGCAATGCCACCGAAGATGCCGGCACCGAGCTTCACCATGAAGTTTTCAGGGGTGGTGGGGACGGCGAGTAGTTTGGTGTTCATCAAGATGAAAGCGTAGATGGTCTGGGTGAGTGGTGCGCCCACAAAAGCGATCAGGAGGAAGGGTGCGGCCTTACTCTGCATGTAACATTTTTTCCATGCGCCGATGGCAGCCATGCCGGCGACGCCACACCCCGCGGCGGAGCCGATAGCAGCGAGGCCCAAGACGGCAGCCGCGCCGAGTTCGCCCCAGTGAATTGCCAATGCGTTCATAGATGCTCCTTGGGTTATGAATCACGAAGGGTATGTGCGAGCGGCTGGTATTTGATACCGCTCCATTCTTGGCCGAGATGGCCTGAAAATTCAAGCATATTGAGACGCAAGCCGTGCACCATTACCGAGAGCAAGCTGAGGATGAGGTTTAACGCATGGCCGACGGCGAGGATCAAAACCACGACCGCGCTCGTGACGGGGCCGCGCAGACCAATCTGGGCGGCGATGGCATTGAAAGCTTGAGCCATAGCTGCACCAGCGAATCCAACGGCAAAGAGACGCATGTAAGAAGCGATATCGCCGAAGCAATTGATGGCTTTGAAGGGGAATTGGAAGAGTTCGCCGATGAGCTCCTCGCCGCGTGTGCTGGCAATGGTGGCGATGAGGGCGAGGAGGAGGCCAGATGCGCCGAGTGCGGGTGCCCAAGCTGGGATCGGGCGTCCGAGGATGAGTTTATTGGCGAGAAAGTATGCGGCGACAACGACCAGTGCCCAGCCAGCTTCTCCGAGGGCTCTGATGGAATTGATGAAGCGGAGCACATTCCAGATGCGGGCAATGATGATCTGGACCGCGGCGATCACGAAGCAGAAGAAAACCATCGAGCGGAAATCGGTGTTATCGAGGACGACCCAGCGGCGCATGAGAGCGTGGTCTGGGAGAGTGATGCCGAAGTAGGAGCCGGTGAGCACGCCGTAGATGACGGTGCAGGTATTGAGGACATACATGAGGTAGAGGGGCTGTTGCGGGACGCGTGCTTTCCAGCGGAAGTGGATCAAGGCTGTGAGAGCGAGAAAGATGAGGCCGTAGCACGCGTCGCCGATAAGCATGGCGTAAAAGAGGGCGAAGAAGATGAAGAAGACGCCGCTGATGTCGCGCTCGCGGTAGCCGGGGAAAGTGTCAATAAACTCGAAGACGGCTTCGATGGGGCGGAGCCAGCGTGGGTTACGGATGAGGGTGGGGACAGGGTCATCAGGTTCTGGATCGGTGATGATGAGACCCCAGCCGTGGGCGTGAGCGGCAGTTTGGATGCGTGGGAGGGCATCGACGGGGCAGAATCCTGTCAGGTAGGAGAGCGTGCTAACCGCACCCATGCTGTCGCGGGCGCGGGCGCGAGCGAAATCATCGGTGAAGTGCGCCAGGGCACGTAAGAGGAGAGGGCGCAAGGGGGCGTAGGCAGCCACGCGTGCGGAAAGGGTGCGCTGTTCGGTATCGAGTGCGGCGAGGCGTTGTGCTATCGCGGAGCGCGATTCAGCTGGGAGTGGGGTTTCGGGGATGGGCAGAGTGAAATCATGATTGGCGACTACGATAAATGCGACGCTGTGGCGCGTGCGTTGGATTTCGCCCATGACACAGTCCGCGGGGAGGGGAGGAATTTGTTCAGGTTCGCATTGATAAAGCTTGATATAGACCCCACGTTGTGTGAGCGCAGTGATTTGCGCGGGGTCGAAATCGCCCCAGACGGCCAAAGCATCATATTGGCGCCGGAGCTGGACGCGCTGCTCAGCGAGGTGGTTGAGGCGGTCATGGAGGGCGAGAATATCGCTGATGATTGCGTGGGGATCGTCAGTGGAGAGAGCTGGCTGGGTTTGTGTGGCAGGGTTGAGGGGTTGCTCGCCCGCATACTGGTCGAGCAAGCGTAGAGCAAGTTCGGCATTACGCACGGCGTTGGCTGCTTCGGCGGAGGAGGTACCGCCGGCGCGTGGGTCATGGTGGACGTGAAGGACTCCCAGGGCCTGAAGGGCACGAAGGGCGTCTTCACGCTGGCTTGCCAGCGTCACGACTGTGACTTTTGCCATGCGAACGATCATGGCGATTAAGCGACTACGCCTATTTGCATGTCAGCCAGCTTGCCTTTGGCGATTTTGCCGCGGGCCACAGCATTTGCTTGCTGATCGCCCAAATAAATTTGAATGCGGCGGATGTTCTCGCGGCATTCGGGAATTTTAACTTTTTCGAACAGGTTAATGCGTTGAATGGTGATACGCAATTCGTGACTAAGGCGGCGTTGTTGTTCAGCAAGGATGAGCTGCTGGGCACGTAGGGAGCCGATGGTTTGGATCATTTCAACGGCACGATCCACCCACAGCGGCGTGCTGAACAAATCGTAGTCAGCGACAGCGAATTCAGCGCGTTCGAAGATGGGGATGATGACACCGGCGATGTTGCCTTCGCGGGTATGGACCTGGATGAGACGCACTTTATCGGCGAAGGCGACATCCTCGGCGAACAGGGCGACCCAGGCGCTGAGCTGGCGCTCAAGCTGAGCTTGTTGGGAGGCGACGGTGTCGTATTCGTGCTGCACGCGGCGGATTTGCTGAATGAGCTGCTCCTTTTTTAGCTCGAGGGTGGGCAAAAAGCGTTGGAAGCGTGCTAGAGCGTCGCGTTGAGCTTTTAATTCGGTTTTGGTGAGTTTGAGTTTGGCCATGATGTTAGTGCGAGCTGGGGCGTGAGGGCCAGTATTTTTCAATAAGGCTTGTTTTGATACCGACTTCGGCGGGATCAAAGCAGCGAGCAAGGATGTCCCAACAGAGGTCCAAGGCTTTTTCGAGCGGGATATTGACAGAGAGATCCATCAATTCGCGCTCGAAGAGTGTGCCGAATTTAAGCAGTTTTTGATCCCAGGTGCTCATTTGGAAACCCATGGCTTGTTTTTCCTGGGTATCGCGGCACTGGGCGTAGAGTTGGATCATGGTATTCATGACAGTACGGTGATCGTCGCGGGTACGGGCATTCACCTGCTGTTTAAGGCGACTGAGCGAGCCGAAGGGCTCGATACGGCCGTTGCGCAGGTAGAATTGGCCTTCGGTGATGTAGCCTGTGTTATCGGGGATGGGGTGCGTGACATCATCACCTGGCATGGTAGTAACAGCCAAGACAGTAATCGAGCCAGCGCCTTCGAAGTCGACAGCTTTTTCGTAGCGCGCGGCGAGTTGGCTGTAAAGGTCGCCTGGGTAGCCGCGATTAGAAGGGACTTGCTCCATTGTGATGGCAATTTCTTTGAGGGCGTCGGCGAAGTTGGTCATATCAGTGAGCAGGACGAGGACCCGTTTGTTTTGCAAGGCGAATTGCTCGGCGACGGCGAGGCAAAGATCTGGGACGAGCAGGCATTCTACCGTAGGATCGGCAGCAGTGTGGACGAACATCACGGCGCGGACAAGGGCTCCGTGGTGGTCAAAGGTGTCACGGAAGAAGAGGAAATCATCATACTTAAGGCCCATACCTCCAAAGATGATAATATCTACTTCGGCTTGCATGGCGATGCGGGCGAGGAGCTCATTGTACGGCTCGCCGGCGACGGAGAAGATGGGGAGTTTTTGCGATTCGACGAGGGTGTTGAAGACATCGATCATGGGGATGCCCGTGCGGACCATTTTGCGGGGGATGATGCGCTTGGCGGGGTTGACGGGCGGTCCGTTGAGTTCGATCCAGTTTCCCTCGAGGGCGGGGCCGCGGTCGCGGGGGAGGCCACTGCCATCAAAGATGCGACCGAGGAGATGAGGACCGAAGGAGATGCGCATACGATGGCCGAGGAAGCGGACTTCGTCGTTGGTGGCGATGCCGCGCGCGCCAGCGAAGACCTGGAGGGCGACGCGGTCTCCTTGAATCCGAATGACTTGGGCCAAGGAAGTGCCGCGCGCACTGCGAACTTCAGCCAGTTCTTGGTAGCCGACGTCGGTGGCGGCAACGGTAATGACGTTACCGGCGATTTGCAAGACACGTGTATGAACTTTCTGCATAGGCGAAGGATTCCTTGTTGCGCCTAACGTGCTGGCGCAGGCTGAGTGAGAGCCGCGTGAACACGTTGCGCTATGCGTGCTTCAATCTGGTTAAACTCTGGACTTTGGAAGAGTGTAGGATTCCAGTTTTTGAATTCCTGAGTCAGTTCGAGGAAGAACCGGCGAGCCGTATCTTTGTCAGGGAAGGAGAAGTCCGTTTGAAGGATGTGCAGGACGACGTTGAACACATGGCGCTGGCGCTCGAGCGGTGTGGCGACGTCGACTTTGTCGAAGGCGTCTTGCTGGAGGTAGACAGCGTCAAGGAATTCCGCTTTGAGGTAGACGATGAAATCGTCGAGGGAAGTACCTTCTTCGCCAACGACTTTCATCATCTGATTGACTTCGTGACCGCGGCGTAAGATCTGGCGGGCGAACCGGACGCCTTCCTCGTTAACGAAATTGGGGTACTTGCTCCAAGAGTCGAGGGGATGGATAGCGGGATACCGGCGGGCGTCGGAGCGCTCACGAGAGAGGCCATGGAAGGCACCGACGACCTTGAGCGTTGCTTGCGTTACAGGTTCTTCGAAGTTGCCGCCGGCGGGGCTGACGGTGCCGCCGATGGTGACAGAGCCAACCGAGCCATCGGCGAGGCGGACAAGACCAGCTCGTTCATAGAAGTTCGCGATGATGGATTCGAGGTAGGCAGGGAAGGCTTCTTCACCGGGGATTTCTTCGAGGCGGCCGGACATTTCACGGAGGGCCTGGGCCCAGCGGGAAGTAGAGTCAGCGAGCAAGAGGACGTGCAAACCCATTTGGCGGTAGTACTCGGCGATGGTCACAGCGGTGTAAACGGAGGCTTCACGCGCTGCGACGGGCATGGAGCTGGTGTTGCAGATGATGATGGTACGCTCCATGAGGGAGCGGCCGGTGCGTGGGTCTTCGAGCTCGGGGAATTCACGCAAAGTTTCGACCACTTCGCCGGCGCGTTCGCCGCAGGCGGCAATGACGACGATGTCCACATCCGCATAGCGGCTGGTGATTTGCTGGAGAACTGTTTTGCCTGCGCCAAACGGGCCGGGGATGCAGTACGTGCCGCCCTTTGCGACGGGGAAGAAGGTATCGATGATACGGATGCGCGAGATCATTGGCTCGTTGGGACGGAGCCGCTCTGCGTAAGCCCTAATGGGAATTTTGACGGGCCAGCGTTGGCAGAGGGTCACATTGTGCTGGATGCCGTTTGGTGCTTCAAGAACGGCGATGGTGTCGTCGACGGTGTAGGCGCCGGGTGGGGCGATTGCGACGACGCGCCAGGTGTCGCGCAGGCTGAAAGGCACCATGATTTTGTGGGTAAAGATGCCTTCGGGGACAGTCCCGAGGGTAGCGCCGGCTTGCACGAGTGCTCCTGGTTGCACGCGGGGAGTGAAATCCCAGCGCCGGCTGCGGTCGAGCGCGTCGAGATAGGTGCCACGTCGGAGGAAGAAGCCGTGGAGTTCGGCAAGTTTCTTGAGCGGGTTTTGCAACCCGTCGTAGACCATGCCGAGGAGGCCAGGACCAAGCTCGGCTGAGAGGAGTTCGCCGGTGAATTCGACCGTATCGCCGTGGCGCAGGCCACGGGTATCTTCGAACACCTGCAGGTCAGCGACGGTGCCGCGCACGCGGATCACTTCAGCTTTGAGGCGTTGGTCACCGAGGCGGGCGTAAGCGACTTCATTTTGAATGGCCCGGGAAGCGAATTCCACGGTAATCATGTTTGCATTGATAGCGACGATGCGACCGTCTTTACTCATACGGGGGTACTCCTACGGGAGAGAGAGTCAGCAGGCTGCAAGGCGGCAAGCTGGTGAGAGAAAAAAGCGTGGCCGCGCTGAGGGTCAAACTGAGCCCAGCGCTCGAGCAGCCCGAGGCGCAAAAGATAGCTTAAAACTGTTTCAAAGTCAAACGCGTGAGCAGCTGCGAGTGATTCATAGAACTGCCAACGGAGTTGGTCGAGGAGTTGTTCGGCTTTAAGTGGGTCATCCAGTTTTACCGCTTCCTGGACGGTGGCACGCACGTGGGCTTCGGCCACGTCGGTGCTACGGAGGTGGGGCGTGGCATCGCGCCCCAAACGCGCGGCCCGCGCACTGGCCAGGGCATTGCCAAATGCTGTCTCCCACTGCCACCAGCGTGCGCCTGCCGGATGCGCGGTGACAGCCGGGTCTCGTGCTGCGGCAGCGGCGAGTGTGGCCGCATCGTGGGGGGGCAGCCATTCCTGGGCACGTTGAAGAAAATCTGTGCGGGGGAGCGGCGGGGGCTCGCCCCAGCGCAGACCGGGCAAGGACGCGACAAAATAGTAGTACGCACTCATTGTTGCTGCTGTTCAGCGGCTTGGCGCAGAATTGCTTCCAGGGCGGGATTGACGAGCGTGCTCAACATCTCAACGATTACGGCATCGCTGAAATCAAATTTGACGTCATTATCCTTTAGTTCGAAGCGGAAGCCGGCGCGGATCCCTTTGATGGGATGTAACTCTACACCTGTCTTTACTTGTTCGCGAAATTTGGTGAGGAAAAAATGAACGAGGGCTTTTTCGTCTGCTTCGTTGACATAGACGCGCAAGCCTTCGTGTGAGTAGCCGCACTTGGCGGTTTCGATGGCCAGACGCATGAGGATTTCTTGCACACGTTCGAGCGGCACGAGTTCAGGCACAGTTGCGTGAATGAGTGTAGTAAAGTACTTCGAGATGGCCTGGCGCACGTAGAGCAGAACATCACGGGCGGCGTGCTGGAGGGCGAGTGTACCGCTGTCCCGCAGCTGCTGAGCGCGCTGTTCGGCTGCAGCAATGATGGCGGCAGCTTTAACTTCGGCGCTTTGTTCGATCTCCTTGGCGCGTTGCTCGGCGGCTTGCAAGCGTGCCGCCGCAGCGGCGTCGGCTTTTGCTACCGCTTCGTCATGAATCTTCTGCAGCAGACTCTCGAGTTGTTCAGCCATGATGATCTCCTCAAGGCGGCGTTTTGTCATGATAGTATCAAGGCAGATATTATAGCAGAAACGGGATGAAAAGGCTATAATAGTAGCGGTGAGAGCTGGGCAGTGCGGGGAGGCTTTGTGAATAAAGCATGGGGAGGGATCGGTGCGACAAATGAGGGGGCAGGAGAGCAACGACAGGACGCGCGATGAAGTTTGTCCTTGAGAATGTGAGAGTACCGGCAGGTGGTAACACGTTGCGGCCGGCTCGGATGGCTGTGGCGAGTGGCCGAGTGGTCGCTTGGGATGAAGAGTGCCCGGTCGATTGGGCGCGGGAGGACGGACAAGGTTTAGTACTGTTACCCGGCGTAATTGATCCTCACACGCACTTTGACGAACCTGGGTACACATGGCGGGAGGATTTTGCGCATGGCTCGCGGGCTGCGGTTGCCGGCGGTGTGACCACAATTTTTGACATGCCGGACACGAGTGTGCCACCTGTCACGACGCGCGCGGCATTAGCGGAGAAAGTGAGCGCGGTCCTGCCGCATGCGATGTGCGATTTCGGTTTGTGGGGTGGCGTCTCGGCGAACGCGCTCGAGGATCCTGGATGGCCACGGCATATGCAGGAACTGTGGGAGGCTGGGGTCATTGGATTTAAGACGTACGCGTTGTCCGGTATGGCGACGTTCCGGCATCTGTCGTACAAGCAATTTGAAGAAGTGGTGAGGCAGGCGGCGGCTTTGGGAGCGCTGGTGGGAGTGCATGCTGAAGATGCGGGCATAGTCGAAGGGGAAAGGGCGCGGCTCTGTGGGCGTACGGAGATGGCCGCATATGCGGCTAGTCGGCCGGTGCGTGCGGAAGTGGAGGCAATACGTCAGGTGGGCGCTCTGGCGCATGCCAGCGGGACGCGGCTGCACATTGTTCATTTAAGTTCGGCGAGTGGCGCGGAAGAGGTGGCGCGGTTGCGAGGGCTGGGGGCGGATATCAGTGCGGAAACATGTCCGCAGTATCTGACATTTTCTGAACAAGATTTTGGGCGGCTGGGGAGCCTGATCAAATGTGCGCCGCCGATCCGCTCGGTGGCAGAACGCGATCGTTTGTGGCAGCATGTAGGTGGCGTGATCAGCATGTTTGCAACGGATCATGCGCCGTGTCCGATAGAAGAAAAGCAAACAGGCAATGCATTTAGTGACTATGCGGGCATAGCAGGGGTGGAGTTGCTGCTTCCCTGGGCGCTCACGTACGGCTGGCGAGCAGGGCGTCTTACGTTGGAGCAAGTCGTGGAGTTGACTTCGCGCTCGGCGGCACGGCGATTTGGCTTGTGGCCGCGGAAGGGATCGCTGTTACCGGGGTCGGACGCGGATTTTGTGTTAGTGAACCTTGAGGAAAACTTTGTGGTGCGGGGAGAGAACCTGCATTCGAAAGGGCGGTTTAGCCCGTTTGAAGGCGAGACGTTCTACGGGCGCGTGCACGCGACGTATGTGCGCGGGATGGCAGTATTTAAGCGCGGCACGTTTTGTCGCCCCTGTGGCCGCTTTGTAGTGCGCGGTGAAACGTAGCGTGGGCGACGGGCGAAGGTGATTCTTCTGCGTAGGCAGGCTTTGAGAGGCCGGGAGGTATCA
>JAOACZ010000151.1 GCA_026417575.1 bacterium
GAACATACCATGCGCAGCTCTTCTCGTTAAGTTACAATTCTAGGCCTGACCCCGCCGCGGGCGGCTCCGCCCCAGCCCCGCCCCGCACCAGCGCCTGAAAGCGCGCGTTGCCGCGCAAACTGGCAAAATCAGGGTCCTTCCAGGCCTCCTCCCGTAGCTTTGCCCGACGACCGAGCGCTATCTCCAGCGCTCTCAACGCTTCCTCCGTCCTGCCCGCTCTTGCTTGCACACAGGCGTAGTTGTACTGGACCTCCGCCACCAACGGCTGCAAGGCCCGCCCCCGGAGCGTGTACTCCTCCGCCTTGCGCCCATTCCCCTGCAAGTGATGAATCGCGCCCAAATTTGACCAAGCAACGCCCAACCAGGGTACCTTCTTGACCAATCGCTCGTAGGCCTCGCGTGCTTCATCCAGACGGCCCAGCCGCTGCAGTGTGACAGCATGCTGAAACAACCCGGGTGCATAGCCAGGAAGCGCCCGAACAAGCCGCTCGTACACCCGCGAGGCCGCTGCATAGTTGGTTCGTTCCTCAAAGATATTCGCCAGCGCCATGTACGCCGAGGGGTGATTCGGTATCACAGCGATCGTCTCATTCAGTACCGCATTCTCGTTGCTCACATCACCAAGGCGGTTGTACACGCGTGCGAGAGACAATCGCGCATTCACATTCAATGGCTCCACCAGCAATGATTGCTCAAGGTTAGTCACCGCCTCGTGGTAGCGCCCGAGCGACTCTAAAATATTAGCGCGAAATACGTACGGTTGGTGACCGACCAGCGGAGCTTCTTCTATCAGCCGTTGTAAGCTCGCCAAAGTTTCATTGGTTGCGCCTCTCCGCCAAGCCAGAATGCTCAAATTGTAGCGTGTCACCGGAGAATTCGAGTTCACCGCCAGAGCCCGGTTCAGGTAGTACGCCGCCTTATCACTGTCCACGTCCAAGTAAGCCACACCTAAATTGGCCAGCGCTGTGCTAACGTGAGGATATTTCCTAACCGTATCTTCCCACAACGTGATGCTGTTGCGCCAGACATGTGTCCGTTGCCAGGTTAACAGGCCCAAAGCCAGGCAGTACACTGATACCACTGCCATCACCACCGCCCGCCACCGCGCAGCACGTTCCCACGCCCAGATCACTCCAGAGGCAATCACGGTTAAAAAGCCAACGGAAGGCAGATAGAAAAACCGGTCTGCTGCGAGGATCAACTCACCCGTCGGAATCAACTGCAAGCAAGGCGACAATGTAATAAGGAAAAAGAGCACGCCGTACGCCACTAAATTCACGCGCCGCCATGCGCTCACAATGATGACAACACCCAAGCCAGCCACCAGCAGCCCTGAAGCAATAGTCGCCGCGCTGGCTAGGCTCGGGTGCTCTGGACGCGGGTAAATAGCCGACAGCCCCACTGGCGCCAGCCCCCGCGTGACATAAAAGGCGATCCCGCGCAGCGCAACCGCCACATTCCCTGCCACGTCCGCCAAAACTTCCGGATCAATCGAACCATAGGCACGCTGCAGGTACGCCGTCACTAATCCTGCCGCAAACGCCACGGCAAAAAAACGTAGCTTGTCCGCGATCATCCGCCAGCTCACCCGCCGGTACAAATACCAGTCGGTTAGCAGCAACACGGCTGGCAGCGTCACCGCCACAGCCTTCGCTAACACCGCCCCCACAAACAACGTAAATGATACCCAGTACAACCACCGCCATTGACGCCGCTCACCGACGACATATGCCCACAGCGCCCCTACAAAGAAAAACCCGCTCAATACATCCTTCCGCTCTGTTAGCCATGCCACAGACTCGACATGCAATGGGTGCACAGCAAATAACACGCCAACCACACACGCAAGACCGCGCCGCTGCGTCAACGCCGCGACAAACAGATACACCAGCACGGTCGTCGCAGAATAGAGCACCACGTTGGTAAAAAAGTATGGGAGCGGAGTCAAACCCCAGAGCGCGTGTTCGCACGCAAGGCTCAATAACGTTAATGGAATATACAAATTGAGTGTTGGTCTGGGCGCATAGCGCGGGTGCAGGCGAAAGTAGTCAATCACACGGTCCAGCGACAGGTAGTGCACGCGGTAGTTGTCCGTCAGAATACCAATATCGTCCCAATTAGTGAACTCGTTCTGCAACGCTGGACTCATCACCAAAAATGCTAGGGCAGCCAGGCCAACTGTCAGCAGTCCCCGCCGCCGTGGCGCGTCGTCAGAAATAAAGTCGCTCACGCTAGTTCTCACTGCTCCTCTCCGCAAAACACAGGCGTGTAGTAAAAGAAAAGCCCGGTTCCCCGGGCTTTTTCACCTTCATGCGCGCCTGTCGCCTCAGCGCGCGCGCGGCGCCAGTAAGAGCAAGCCAGCCGCCACCAAGCCCAGCACCGCGGGCTCAGGCAAACCCTCCACTAAGATGTTATCAAAGCGTATCGTGCCCGCAGTGCCACTTGCTGACATCGGGCAGAGACGGAAGCGCACGTCAGAATTATTGTTCAGCCCGCTGATGCTGCTCAGGCCCGGAAAGCTAAACGCCGTCCACGACGACGGCTGCGTTACGCTACTGTGAAAGGCGTATGAACTACCGCCATCAGTTGAGTAATACAAGTCAACCCGTGTAGGACCGGTGCCGGACCTATTCCCGTCGTACCGCAAACTTAGCGCAACGAGCGAACTCGCATTCACCCGAATCTCATAGAAACGCGTGGACTGAGAGCCACTAGCCCAATTCGGGGTAGCACGCGAAATAGCACTGCCCGCCGTATACGCTCCATAGCTGACCCCGGCTACAAAGGTTGAAAGTCCAGCGCCCGTGGCATCAACCAAGGTCCCAGCACCTTCATCGGGCGACATTGGTGTGGCGCTATTAAAGCTCCAGAACGCGATCGTTACGCCTCGTGCTCCAGTGCAGGTAAGCGCAAGGACGATCAGAATAGTAACAAGAGTCTTCATACGGATCTCCGGGGTGTGAGAGATCTGGGATACGTCCGCCGGTTCGCTCGAACACATTGTTACTGGTTGTGTGATTCGATGACCGAAACCATGATAACGCTGTCACTTTAGCAAAATCATCACAAAAAGTCAAATTTCGCAACCCCCGGCGTGCAGTCGCCTGGTTTGACGCATCACCTGGGCGCCCGCCGCCCACAGCACCAACGTCGCGCGCAATTCAGGCAAACCCTCTCCTATGGAGGGTCGCCGGCCCCGGCGACCGCATCTTCACGTGAACCCACCGCCCAATCCCACCTGCCTCTACCATTCCCCTTTGCCTTGGAGGGGCACCGGCCCCGGTGCCCGCACTACACCGCGAAACCACGCCGGCGCGCAAGTCACGCAAAACCCCATTGTATGGAGGGTCGCCGGCCCCGGCGACCGCATCGTCACGTGAACCCCCCACCCAATCCCACCTGCCTCTACCATTCCCCTTTCCCTTGGAGG
>JAOACZ010000153.1 GCA_026417575.1 bacterium
AGATGTGTATAAGAGACAGGCCGGGGCATATGGGGGCGGAGCGTGTGACAGTGCAGAACTTGCGTGTGGTGGCGGTATATCCGGAGGAGCACATTATGTTAGTTGAGGGGGCGGTACCTGGGGCGAATCGGGGGTTAGTGGAGATACGGCCGGCGGTGAAGGTGAAGCACAAGAAGAAAGAGAAGTAGAGTAGAGTTGGAAGAACAGCGAGGTGAAGAGCGAGTAGCGTATGGGAACAATAGCGAAGATCAATTTAGCTGGGGAGGAGGTGGGGAGGGTAGAGGTGCCAGCGGGGCTAGAGGGGTATACGTGTGCGAAGGAGGTGATGCACGCATGTGTGGTTGCGCATTTAGCGAACGCGCGGCAGGGCACGGCGAGCACGCTGACGAAGGGGGAGGTGGACAAGACGGGGCGGAAGCCATGGCCGCAGAAGGGGACTGGGCGGGCGCGAGCGGGGTATGTGGCGTCACCGTTGTGGCGGGGTGGGGGTGTGGTATTTGGGCCGAAGCCGCGGGATTATGGGAAGAAGGTGAATCGGCAGATGAAGCAGGCGGCGTTTTTTGGGGCGTTAGCGGAGCGGGTGCGGGAGGGGCAGGTACGGTTGATAGAGGATTGGAAGATGGAGGTGCCGAAGACGAAAGTGATGGCAGGGTTGAAGAAAGTGTTAGGGATGCGGCGGATGTTGTGCGTGAGCGATGGGGAGGCGCGGGCGGCGTATTTATCTGCGCGGAACGTGCCGGGGATAAGTTTTCAACCGGTGAATGCGATTGGGGTGTATGATGTGCTTGCGCATACGGGGTTGGTTTTGACGGAGGGGGCGTGGCAGGCGTTATTGGAGCGGTTTGGGAAGCTGGGATTGCATGCGAAGGAGGCGCGGCAATGAAGAAGCCTTATGAGATTATTCGGCGGCAGGTGGTATCGGAGAAGGCGACGGATTTAGGGAAGAGGGGGAATCAGTATGTATTTGAGGTAGCGCGCGGGGCGAACAAGATTGAGATAGGGCGGGCGGTGGAGGCGATTTATGGGGTTCATGTGGAAGGGGTTCAGGTGATGAATCGGCCTGGGAAGAGGCGGCGGAGGGGTTTAAGTGTTGGGCGTGTGCCTGGGTATCGGCGTGCGGTGGTGCGGTTAAAAGCGGGGGAGAGCATCAGTGTGACGTGAGAGGGAGCGGGTGATTCACCGGAGAGCAGGTAGGTAAAGTCATGGCGATCAAGAGTTACAAACCAACGACACCGAGCCGGCGATTTATCACTGACATCGACCGGTCGGAGCTGAGCAATGAGCGGCCGCCGCGGCAGTTGTTACAGAAGTTGCAACGGCATGCGGGGCGGGACATGTACGGGCACATATCGACGCGGCACAAGGGGGGTGGTGCGAAGAAGATGTACCGGGTGATAGATTTTAAGCGGGACAAGGATGGGATTCCTGGGAAGGTAGCGGGGATAGAGTACGATCCGTATCGGAGTGCGCACATTGCGCGGATTCACTATGCGGACGGGGAGAAGCGGTACATTTTGGCGCCGGAGGGTTTGAAAGTGGGGAGTGTGGTGATGTCGGGTGAGGAATGTGAGTTTAACGTAGGGAATGCGATGCCGCTGGCGAAGATACCGTTAGGTATGCCGATTCACAACATAGAGTTAGTGCCGGGATGTGGGGGGAAATTGGTACGTTCGGCGGGGTGTTCGGCGACGCTGATGGCGAAGGAGGGGGCGTATGCGCACGTGCGGATGCCGAGTGGGGAAGTGCGGTTGATACCGCAGAAGGCGCGTGCGACGATAGGGGTGGTAGGGAATGCGGATCATTTCAACATATCGTTGGGGAAGGCGGGGCGGAGCCGGTGGCGGGGGATCAGGCCGAGCGTACGTGGAGTGGCGATGAACCCGATCGATCACCCGATGGGGGGAGGGGAAGGGAAGGCATCGGGAGGGCATCCGACGACGCCGTGGGGGAAGCCGTGTGGGGGGAAGAAGACGCGGAGGCGTTCGAAGCGGAGCGACTACATAATCAAGCACCGTAAGAGTGCGTAAGAGGAAGTGAGGGAAGAAGAGATGGCACGATCGTTACGAAAAGGGCCTTTTGTAGACGCGAAGCTGTACAAGAAGGTGCAGCGGTTAAGCGAGAGTGGGGAGCGGCGGCCGATCAAGACATGGTCACGGCGTTCGATGATCATTCCGGAGTTTGTGGGGCATACGTTTTTAGTGCATGACGGGCGGAAACACGTGCAAGTGTTTGTGACGGAGAACATGGTGGGGCACAAGTTGGGTGAGTTTGCGCCGACGCGGACATTCCGCGGGCACAGTGGGGAGAAAGGAAAGAAGCCTGGAGAGTAATATCGAGGAGAGGCGAGATATGAGAGCGGAGGCGAGAGCAAAGCGGGTACGGATAGGGGCGCGGAAGGCGCGGTTGATAGCGCGACTGATTCAGGGTCAGCCGGTGAAAGCGGCGCGTTTTACATTACAGCATTCACCGACGAAGGCGGCGCGGTTGATTGAGAAGGTGCTGGAATCGGCGGTAGCGAATGCGAAGGAGAAGGGGATGGTGGTAGCTGACGATTTGCGGGTGGTGCATGTGAGTGTGGACGAGGGGCCGCGGATGAAGCGGATCCGGCCGGCGCCGCGAGGGCGAGCGTTACGGATATTGAAGCGGACGAGTCACATTCGTGTGGCGGTGAGTGACACGGAGTCGGGTGCTTGATTTTCGAGGTGAGATTTGGTATAGTTACGGCCTGTTTGAAGAGAGTTAAGTAAACGTTAACGGGAGATAGCTTTGGGACAAAAAGTACATCCGATAGGTTTTCGGGTAGGGCTGGATGGGAGTTGGTTATCGAAGTGGTATGCGCCGTCGAAGGAGTTTGGATCGGTGCTGCTGGAGGATTTGAAGATAAGGGAGCTTGTGAAGAAGAAGTTATTTTTTGCTGGGGTATCACGGATACGGATTGAGCGAGTGACGGACCGGATACGAGTGACGGTGGCGACGGCGCGGCCGGGGCTAGTGATAGGGCGGCGGGGAGGGGAGATCGACAAGCTACGGGATGAGATCCAGGGGTTGACTGGGCGGGAAGTGTTTATGGAGATAGAGGAGGTGAAGCGGCCGGAGACGGAGGCGCAGTTAGTGGCGGAGAACGTAGCGCAGCAGTTGGAGAAGCGGGCGAGTTTCAAGCGAGTGATCAAGCGTGCGGCGCAGACGGCGATGGATTTTGGTGCGCAAGGGGTGAGGATAAAGATAAGTGGGCGGTTAGGGGGAGCAGAGATTGCGCGGTCGGAGCAAGTACGGATGGGGAAGTTGCCGCTGCACACGCTGCGGGCGGATATAGACTATGGTTTTGCGGAGGCGCGGACGACGTACGGGTGCATTGGGTGTAAGGTATGGATATGTCGAGGGGTGGGGCGGCCGGAGCGTGAGGAGGGGGTGGTGCGGGGTGGGGTGGGGGAGGTAGCGCGGCGGGCGCGGAGGAATCGCGAGGAATGAAGTAAGGAGGCGGTATGGCACTGCAACCGAAACGAGTGAAGTATCGCAAGCAGCAACGGGGGTCACGGAAGGGATTTACGAAAGGGGGGAGTGAGGTGGTGTTTGGGGAATACGGGCTGCAGGCGTTGACGCGGGGGTGGGTGACGGCGCAGCAATTGGAGGCGGCGCGGGTGGCGATCACGCGGCACATGAAGCGGCGCGGGAAGGTTTGGATTAGGACGTTTCCGGACAAGCCGTACACGAAGAAGCCGGCGGAGACGCGGATGGGGAAGGGGAAGGGTGCGCCGGAGGGGTGGGTAGCGGTAGTGAAGCCGGGGCGGGTGATGTTTGAGTTAGAGGGGGTGAGTGAGAGTGTGGCGAAGGAGGCGTTGTGCTTAGCGGCGGCGAAGTTGCCGGTGCACACGCGGTTTGTGGTGCGGCACACGATATGATCGGGATGTAATAGGTTGGAGGAGGTGGAGAAGGATGAGAAAAGCGAGTGAATTGCGGAGTTTAGATAGTGAGCAACTACGGGCTGAGGAAGAGCGGTTGCGGAAGGCGCTATTTGAGTTACGGAACAAGGCGAGTGTGGGGAAACCGGATAAGCCACATGAGTTTAAGATGATGCGGCGGGAACTAGCGAGGGTGTTAACTGTGCTACGCGAGCGTGAGAGTGCGCGCGTGGCGAGTGCGTGAGGAGCGGGATGAAGGACGGAGCGAAGCGAAAGGAGCGGGTGGGTGTGGTGATGAGCGCAAAGGCGGCGAAGACGTTGGTAGTGCAGGTAGAACGTCGAGCCCCGCACCCGAAATATGGGAAGCTGGTGCGGAGTGCAAAGAAGTACTACGTGCATGATGAGGGGGGCCAGGCACGGGAAGGTGATGTAGTACGGATAGAGGAGTGTCGTCCGATGAGTCGGTTGAAGCGGTGGCGACTGGTAAGCGTAGTGACGCGGTCTGCGGCGGGGGTGGATGTAGGGGAGAGGGGTGGTGCAGACGTACGAGAGGGGCGCGTATGATTCAGATGCGGACACGGTTAGCGGTGGCAGACAATACGGGAGCGAAGCTTGTTGCTTGTATCAAGGTTTTGGGGGGGAGCAAGCGGCGGTATGCCCATATTGGGGATGTCATTGTGGCGAGTGTAAAGGTAGCGCAGCCGGACGGGTTGGTGAAGAAGGGGGAGGTGGTGCGCGGGGTGGTAGTGCGGACGAAGGATACGATAGAGCGGCCGGATGGGAGTAAGTTACGGTTTGACTCGAACGCGATTGTGATAGTGGACAAGGACATGAATCCGCGAGGGACGCGAATTTTTGGGCCGGTAGCGCGTGAGTTGCGGGAGCGGAACTGTATGAAGATCATTTCGCTTGCACCGGAAGTGGTGTAGGAGGGGAGAGAGGGATGAAGGTGAAGATTAAGCGAGGAGATGTGGTGAGAGTGATTACGGGTAAGGACCGTGGTCGGGAAGGGAAAGTTGTGGCGGTATTGCGGAAAGAGGGGCGGGTAATTGTGGAGGGGGTGAACATGGTAAAGCGGCATGTGAAGGCGCAACAGGCGCGGAATCAGAAAGGTGGAATCATTGAGAAGGAGGCGCCTATACACATTAGCAATGTGAAGAAGGTGGCGTCAGCGGAGTAACTTAGGAGAGTCGGAAGAGGCATGGCACAACGGAATGAAGAGACGATACCCCGGTTGCAGAGGTTGTACCGAGAGGAGGTGCGCGGAAGGCTGCAGAAGGAGCTGGGGTTGAAGAACATCAACGAGGTTCCTCGGCTGGAGAAGATAGTGATCAGCATGGGGGTGGGGGAAGCGACGAAGGACGCGGCGTATGTGCAGGACGCGGCGAACGAGCTAGCGTTGATATCTGGGCAGAAAGCGCGAATAATCAAGGCGCGGAAGTCGGTATCGAACTTCAAGTTACGGAAGGGGATGCAAATAGCGTGCATGGTGACGTTGCGGGGGAAGCGGATGTACGAATTTTTGGAGCGATTGCTGTGCGTAGCGCTGCCGCGGATTCGTGATTTTCGCGGGGTATCGGGGAAGGCGTTTGATGGGCGTGGGAACTATTCACTGGGTTTAGATGACCAGTTAATTTTTCCGGAGCTGGATCCGGACAAGGTGAAGCGGACGCAGGGTATGAACATCGCGTTTGTGACGACGGCGAGGACAGATGAGGAGGGGCGGGCACTTTTACGTGAGCTTGGGATGCCGTTTAAGAAAAAGGAGTAGGTAGGGAAGAGTATGGCGAAGACGTGTTTGGTAGTGAAGCAACGGCGGCCGCCGAAGTTTAGTGTGAGGGCGTACAATCGGTGCCAGCGGTGTGGGCGGCGGCGGGGGTACTTGCGAAAATTCAAGTTATGCCGGATATGCTTCCGGGAGTTAGCGAGCCAGGGGATGATCCCTGGGGTAGTGAAGGCGAGTTGGTGAAACGAGGAGAGCGAGGAAACGGTAAGGAGAGGAAGGTATGGCAATGACGGATCCGATAGGGGACATGCTGACGCGGATACGGAATGCGTGCATGGCGAAGCACCGGACGGTGGACATTCCGGCATCGCGAGTAAAGCAGACGATTTTGGATGTATTGATGCGAGAGGGATACATAGAGGGGTGGCAGCCTGTGGAGGGGGCAGCGCATCCGACGATTCGGGTACAGTTGCGGTATTACCGGCACAAGCCGGTGATAGAGGAGATTCGACGGGTGAGCACGCCTGGGTTACGGCGGTATGCACGAGTGAAGGATTTAAAGAAGGTGCGAGGCGGGTTGGGGGTAGCGATCGTATCCACGTCGCAAGGGATCATGACGGATCATGAGGCGCGGAAGCGAGGGTTGGGGGGTGAGGTTATAGCGGAAGTGTGGTAAAGGGAGTAGGTGACGTGTTTAGAGAGTAAGGAAGAGGAACGATGTCGAGAGTAGGAAAGCAGAGCATAGCGATACCGGCGGGCACGACGGTGAGTGTGCAGGGGCGGGTGGTGAGTGCGAAGGGGGCGAAGGGGGCTGCGGAGTATACGGTACCGGAGTGTATAGAGGTGAAGGTGGTGGATGGGAAGGTGAGGGTGGAGCGGAGAGGGGAGGGGAAGCGAGAGAAGGAACTGCATGGGACGACGCGAAATCGGCTGGCGAACCTGATTAGGGGTGTGACGGAGGGGTATCAGAAGGTATTGGAGGTGCATGGGGTGGGGTATCGAGCCCAGGTGCAGGGGCGCGAGTTGCAGTTGAGCCTTGGGGGAGCGAGTCCGTACGTGTACAAGATACCGGCGGGAGTAGAGGTAAGCGTGGAGGGGGCGACGAAGATAATGGTGAAGGGGATCGACAACGAGTTAGTGGGGTCGGTAGCTGCGAAAATACGGAGTTACTATCCTCCGGAGCCATATAAAGGGAAAGGGATTCGGTATGAGAACGAACATGTACGCCGGAAAGCAGGGAAGACGGCAGCAGGCTAATACGGAAGTGAAGCGATGAGAGCACGACGGAAAGATTTACGTCCGCGAGAGCGGCGCGCGCGAGTGATTCGGAAGCGGATCCGAGGGACGAGCGAGCGACCGCGGCTGTGTGTGTTTTGCAGTTTGAGGTACATATACGCACAGGTGATAGATGACAGTACGGGGCGGACGTTAGCGAGCGCGAGTAGCATGCGGAGGGGAGGGCCGGCGCGGTGTAACATAGCGGCGGCGCGGGAGGTAGGTGCTGCGCTTGCGGTGGCGGCGAAAGCGGCGGGAGTGACGAAGGTGGTATTTGATCGGAGTGGGTACAAGTATCATGGGAGGGTAAAGGCGTTAGCGGAAGCGGCGCGGGAAGGTGGGCTTGAGTTTTAAAGCGAGGAGTGTGGAACGTGAACGGAGTGCAGGCTACAGGAGAGACGACACCGGAACTGATTGAGAAAGTGGTGGCAGTGAACCGGACGGCGAAGGTGGTAAAGGGAGGGCGACGGTTTTCGTTTTCGGCGTTAGTGGTTGTGGGGGATGGGAATGGGAATGTGGGGTTAGGGTTTGGGAAAGCGAACGAGGTATCGGATGCGATAGCGAAAGCGCTTACGGACGGGCGGCGGCGGATGGTGGGGGTGGTGCGGTATCACAATACGATTCCGTATGCGGTGATGGGGAAGTCTAAGGGGGGAAAGGTGCTGTTGAAGCCAGCGACGCCGGGTACGGGGATAATTGCAGGTGGCGCGGTGCGTGCGGTGGTAGAGGCTGCGGGAATAAAAGACGTGCTGAGCAAGAGCATGGGGTCGAACAATCCGATCAATGTAGCGAAAGCGACACTGGCCGCGCTGCAATCGTTGGAGGATCGGGCGATGGTGTATGCGCGGCGAGGGATTGGAGAGCGGTTGAAGAAGGTAGTGGAGGAAGGGTAAGGGTAGTGAACCAGGAATGGGAGGAAAGGTAGGCGTATGAGATTGCACGAGTTACAGCCGGCGAAAGGGTCGCGGCATGCGCGGAAGCGGGTGGGGTGTGGATCTGGGTCGGGCCATGGGAAGACGAGTGGGCGAGGGCACAAGGGGCAGAAAGCGCGTTCAGGTGGTTCAGTGCGCCCGGGGTTTGAGGGTGGGCAGACGCCGTTGTATCGGCGGTTGCCGCGGCGGGGTTTTAACAACACAGCGTTTGCAACGGTGTATGAGACAGTGAATGTGGGGGAGCTGAACGAGTTTGCGGCGCAGGCGCGAGTTGGGCGGGAGGAATTGAGGGCGAGGGGATTAATACGAGGGAAGCAGGGTGCGCGGTTGAAGGTGTTGGGGGATGGGGAACTTACGGTAGCGCTGCACGTGGTAGCGGATGCGTTTAGCAAGCGGGCGGAAGAGAAGATTGTGGCAGCGGGGGGTAGGTGCGAGCGAGTGGGAGTGATGGGAGAGGCGTGAGCAAGGGAAAGCGGTGATGCGGGTGGTATGATCGGCACGATTGTGAACATGTGGAAGATCAAGGAGCTGCGGCAGCGGCTGTTGTTCACGTTGGGCTTGCTGGCGGTATACCGAATAGGGTCATTTGTGCCGACGCCGGGGATAGATCCGGCGCAGCTTCATCGATTTGCTGGGGGGGCGGGAGGTGGGTTGATGAATATGATGGACTTGTTTACGGGCGGTAATCTGAGCAACATGACGATCTTTGCGTTGGGGGTGATGCCGTACATTTCGGCATCGATAATCATTCAGCTGATGACGAGCGTGATACCGACGTTAGAGCGGCTGTCGCGCGAGGGGGAAGGGGGGCGGCGGAAGATTAATCAGTACACTCGCTATGGGACAATCGTTGTGTGTGCGATTCAGTCAGTGATGCTGGGGAAGTCGTTGTATCAGGCGCAAGTAAACCTGATCCGGAACCCGTTTGTATTTATTTTAGTGATGACGATTGCGCTGACGGCGGGGACGACGTTTGTGATGTGGTTGGGAGAGCAGATTACGTCGCGGGGGATAGGGAATGGGATATCACTGATTATTACGGCGGGGATTGTATCGAGGCTCCCGACGGCGGCGCGGATGATGTGGGCGTTATATGGGCCGAATTTATTGGGGAGGGGCTTTGGGGGAGCGGCGGCAGAGACGCGGCCGATGTGGCAAGCGGTAGTGTTGTTGGTAATGTTTGTGTTGGTAGTGGCGGGGGTGATTTTTGTGATACAGGGGCAGCGGCGCATTCCGGTGCAATATGCGAAGCGGGTGGCGAGTGGAGGGCGTGTGGTTGGAGGGGCAGCGACCTACCTACCGTTACGGGTAAATCAGGCGGGGGTGATTCCGATTATTTTTGCGTCCTCGATCATGATAATACCGGATGCGCTGGCGAAGTATATGCCTGACTCGTGGGGGGTAGTGAAGCAAGCAGTGGAGTGGTGTTCGCACGCGGGAGACGGGTACGTATGGTTGTACGCGGTGGCGATTATATTATTTTGCTATTTTTACACGGCGATCACGTTTAATCCGGTTCAGATTGCAGAGGACTTTAAGAAGAACGGGGCGTTTGTGCCCGGGATACGGCCGGGGAAGCCGACAGCGGACTATTTGGAGCACACGATGGTGCGGATAACGACGGCGGGAGCGATCTTTCTTGCGGTGATTGCGATAGTGCCGATGATCGTATCGCATCGGTTAAATATACCGTACATAGTGGCGAGTTTTTTGGGGGGCACAGGGTTACTGATCGTGGTAGGAGTCATGCTGGATACGATGCAGCAGGTGGAGGCGCATTTGCTGATGCATCACTATGACGGCTTTATGAAGGAAGGGAAGCTACGGGGGAGGTATTGAGATGCGGGTAATTTTGTTAGGTCCACCGGGAGCTGGGAAAGGGACGCAGGCAGTGAGTTTGTCGCAGGCGACGGGGCTGCCGCACATTTCGACGGGAGACATGTTTCGGGCGGCTCTGAAGGAGGGGACGGCGTTGGGCAGGGAGGCGAAGAAGTATATGGAGAAGGGCGAACTTGTTCCGGACGAGGTGGTGGTGGCGATGGTGCGGGAGCGGATACAGCAAGCGGACTGTGCGAGAGGTTTTATCCTGGACGGTTTCCCGCGGACGCTGCAGCAGGCGCGGAAATTAGACGAGACGCTGGCGGGTGCTGGGCAAGGGATTGACGTGGTGCTAAACATGGTATGTAGTACGGGGACGATACTTCAGCGTTTGACGGGGCGGCGGGTATGCCGGGTGTGTGGGGCGATATTTCATGTGCAGAATATGCCGCCGAAGGTAGCGGGTGTATGTGACGCGTGTGGGGGTGAGCTGTATCAGCGGGATGATGACAAGGAAGAGACGATAATGAACCGGTTGGAGGTGTATCATCGGGCGACGAGCGGGCTGATAGAGTATTACAGGGAGCGCGGGGTGTTGCGGGAGGTGAACGCGGATGCGCCACGGGAAGCGACGCTCGCGGAGATGTTGGCGGTGATGAAGAATGGAAAGGG
>JAOACZ010000189.1 GCA_026417575.1 bacterium
TTGTGCACACGCTTAAGAGCTGCCGGCAGGGAAGAAAAGGCGGGTGCAGAATTCGCAGAAAGGGAGGCGGTGGACGTGGGAGAAGAAAACTGATAACAGAAGTCTTAACCTGAAATAAACATCAAATCAACGCGGGCATGACATAGGAAGCATAAGCTGGGGTGAGTTAAAACCGATGAGAAAAGGAGTGTGCATGAGATTAAGATGGTTAGGACTGGTGACATGCAGCGTGTGGCTAGCGGGGGTTGCGACGGGGGCGCTAGTGATCACGGAAGTGATGTCGAGCAGCTCACATCCGACGGGAGGGCGTTGGGATTGGTTTGAGGTGTACAACAGCGGCCCTGGGGCGGTGAACTTAACTGGATATACGTGGGTAGACGATAACGCATCACACACGAACGTGTTTTTGCCGCCGTGGGTGCTAGCGGCCGGGGAAACGCTTCTAGTGACCGAGGGGCCGGTTGGGGGTGAAAGCAGTTTTCAGGCGATGTGGGGGCTACCTACGAATGCGCTGGTGTATAACATGGGTGCTGCGAATTTCTGGGGGTTGGGGAGCGGGGGAGATTTTGTGAAAGTATTCAACCCGACAGGTGGGGTCGTCGCTCAGGCAGTATTTGGCGCAGCGACACAAGGACGAACGTTTCATTGGTCGCGCGAGGGGACGTACCTTGGTGTGAGCCAGGCTGGGCAGCACGGGGCGTACGTGGCGTTGTCGAATGGCGTAGACGGGGTTGGGACGGATGTAGGCTCGCCGGGGAATACGGTGAGCGTGCCGACCCTTTCGAGCTTTGTTGTTGGGATGATGGATGCGGGGGTTGCGACGGCGAAGCTAGGGCAGGCGGTAGCGGTCCAGAGTTTTAGCATTTCAAATGGTGTATGTGCAATTGGGTATGGTCGGACGACCAACGGGGTGGGGTGGGTGTGGGGTACGAACATGGTGCCGGTGGTGACGGGTGGGGCGTACGTGGTAAGCGGAGTCATTGCACCCGTCGTGCCCGGGCGGTACTACTACGCGGCGCGGTGGGATTTTAATGGTTTCAGCTGTTACGGGTGGAACAGCCGAGGCCAAACGAATGAAATCTCGTTGCGGGCGGAATACAGCATTGTGTGGACAAACACGCTGCGCGCGCCGTATCCTGGGGAGGTGTTGGTGACGGAGGTGATGTCAAGTAGCGCACATACGAACAGCGCTGCGAATGGTGATTGGTACGAGTTATATTATTTTGGGAGCGAGCCTGCGTCGCTGGCGGGGTGTTCATTTGATGACAATTCGGTGACACCTGGTTTGCATATTTTACCAGAGATACAGCTCATGCCGGGGGCGGTAGTTGTGATTGTGGATGAGGGCACGAACAATGTCGCCACGTTTGCAGCAGTGTGGGGAGTGACGAATGGTCAGGCAATTTTCAGTCGGGATGTGTTGGTGGCCGGCTCGTTTCAAAGTTTTAGCTCGGAGGGAGACCAGCTACATGTGTACGATCCGTATAACGAGTTGCTGACGAGTGTGAGTTTTGGTGCGGCGAGCAATGGCTACAGTTTCTACTGGCCTGTGGAGAGGGATCCGTTTAGTCCGGGGGCACCGCTGATAAGCGTAGAAGGGGTTGAGGGGGCGTGGCGGGCGGTAGGTGGGGAGGATGTAGGTTCGCCTGGAGTAGTGGTGCCTGAGCCGATTGGTAGCGTACTCGCCGCGGTGATACTAGGGGTTAGGCGCAAGCTGCGAGTAGCTTGTGTGTGAGTTAATCACGCGCGTCAACAGTGAGGAACGGCAGGGCCGCGAGGCGCATGTTATGGAGCCACGCGGTAGGGGCTGTTAAGGATATGGGAGGCGTTTCAGGGCGCTAGGACGGTGGAGACGATAGAGCTTTCGATGCCGTTTTCGCCGACTGAGCTGACACCGAAGCGCTCGGTACGCGAGAAGAAATAGTTATCGTCGGGGTAGTCGCGGAGGTCAATGAGGGCAGTGCGCGCGGCTGGACGGAGAGTAGCGACTGGGAACCAGGGTTTAATATTAAGGCCGTCGCTACCGATGCGGCGGTAGAGGCGGAATGCCGTGATGCGCTGCCAGTAGTCGCGGTCGCGTATTTGGGGTGCTTGCCAGGAGAGGAGGGCGGAGTTTTCGTTCGTGCGCAGGGCGGTGAGAGAAAGTGGGGCGGGAGGTGCGTCAGGCGAGCCGAAAGGGGTACGGAGAGTGAATTGATACGCGTTTGAGGCGCCGCGGAACCAGGCGACGCAGAAATCGTAAATTGACAACCAGAAATAGGCCGGGTAGGGCTCGCCGTTGCGCACTACTTGGATGAGGAAGAGGCCACGACCACCGACAACATTGATATTGCCAAAAGGGTTGGGGCGGCGATGAAAGCCATTGAGGGTGCGGACTTCGGCGGCTGAGCGATTTGGGAGCGGCAGTACGCCCTCAGTATCAGTCGTGCCCCAAATGACGGGCAAGGAAGAGACTGGATGATTGAATTCGCCATCTTCGATCACAGGTTGCCACGCGACGGGGCCGGTGGTGACAGGCGGCAGGTTGGTGTTGACGACGACGCCGCGTTGAAAAATAGCGACGCGAGCGCCGGCCAGGGGCTGCCCATTTATATCGAGGAACCGCAGCGACGTTGTATGTGGGATAGCGAAGTAGTGGTCGCCGAAATAGCCGCGTGGTTTGCCTAAGGTCATGTTGAGATACGCAGCATCAGCTTCTGAGAATGGTTGCGGGCCATGGGAGTGCATCATGGTGACGGGATGCCTAAAGTAGTGAGTGAGCAACTCTTTGTTATCGGGCATTACGTGGTTGGAGGAGCCGGCGTAATCAAGCGCGTACCAATCAGTCAAGCCCAGCTGATGGCCGAGCTCGTGAGGGAGTGACCATTCCGTGGAGGTACGCCACTGGCGGTCAGTTTGGAGGTAGCGTTTTGTGCGGCGTTCTTCAGGGCTATCAGTCCAGACCCAGCCGCCTTGGTCGTAGCGCAGGCCATCGGGGGCGACAAGGGCTTTGACAGCCTGGTCTACGTCGTCGGCGTACACGATGCGGTCTAGGCGTACGCGATAAAGGATACCCTGTGGAGCTGCGGGGTAGATGCTGGCGGCAAAGAGCGTATTCATCAAGTCAACATGCCAGCGATAGTAATCTTCGAAGCAGAAGGTGCCAGCGGCGGAACGGACTTGATGCCACGCGTCGACGCGCCCCTTACTGACTACGAAGGTGAAGGGGGCTGCCCACAAGGGATCGGTAGCGACGTTGTTATGGACCGCGATTTCGGGTTCGGCGTGTTGGACGGCGAAGGTGACAGTATGAAAACCGGTGCGCCACGGGAGGGTGAGGCCGAAGACAGTTTCCTCCATTTCTGCGAGGGAGGTGAGATGGCGTCCGCGTGCGGCGGGCTTACCGTTGATCAGCCATGTGTAGAGGAAAGGCGCGCTTGGGCGAAAGCCGACGTTTTTGACATGGGCACTAAGGGAGACGATCTGACCTGGTTCGTAGGCAAAGCGCAAATTCGCGACGACCTCTTCCGGGTGAAGGTAGGCACGTGCACCAATGTTGGACAATGCTGGCGCTCCAGCGATGCGTGGCCGACCGAGCTTATCGTAGTGAATAACGCCGTGGAGGCTTGGAAGTTTAGGAAAGAGCTCGATGAAAGTTACCGTGAGGTCTGGGAGAGGAGGCTTTACGTCCCACTGATCAGAGCGCTGATGGGTGTAGCTGATGACGTGGCCGCGAGGGACGATGCGCGGTTGCTGACCTACGTCCGTGAATGTTTTCCAGACAAGATAGCGAACGCCCTCGTCGCGGGCAAAGCAATTTGAGAGGACGGCGCCATTGCGAAACACGATAATATCAGCGAGTAAGGCATGCGCGTGAAGGACGAAGAGAAATGCTGAGGCACGTGCAATGCGCAGGGAGGTGAGCGGCCAGGGAGGTGGAGAACTCATCGGAAGTACGATGTTACGCTAAATAAGCGCCGGCAGCACCTAGATTTCCGGCGATGAAGGAGTCCAGGCAATCATCTTGGCGAATATTGGCTTCGGCGTTATGATGAAGGATATTTTCGGTGATTGTAGTGCGTTCGCAGCCGATCAACTCGATTCCCACGCGGTTATCCTGAATGTTATTGGCATGAATGAGGTGTGCGTAGGGGCGGGCAGGGCGTGGTTCGGTGCGTTCTGGGTTGATAGGACGAATGCCGTGGTCTTGACTGGCGGCGATGCGGATGGCCTTGGTGTTACGAGTGAAGGTATTGTGAAGAATCGCCCAGTCGTGGCTCGTGAGGCAATCGGGGAAATGGATGGGGACGCGCGGATCGTAGATATTTGACCAGAGCAGAATGCCGTGACCATTGCCTTGGAAAGTGTTGCCGGTGGCGCGCATGTGGTGTGCGTTTTCGGCGGCGATACCTGCCTGGCGATTACCGACGATGCGATTGTTTTCGATAACGTTTTCCCATGAGAAGCCGAGCCAGAAACCGAAGTTACTGTTGTTCGCGAAATTATTGCGGAAGACGTTGCCGCGGGCGAAGGTGGCTTCGAAAGAGATATTTGGACTAAGAGAGGCGTCGTTTTCTTCAAAGAGATTGTCATGTGCACCCAACGGGTGGTCGAAGCTCCCAGCTCCTGCGAGAAAAAAGCCATCGCCGCCCATGCGAGCGAAGTTGCGGCGAAAGATGTTGCGGTGCGAGCCGGCTATGATAAGGAAGCCTGCGGCGTCTGCGCCCATGTGACCCAGGCGGTGGATACCTTTCAATTCATTTCGGACGTTGTAGCGGCAGCAGAAGTCGGCGGAGTTATCTTCGAAGAGTGAATCACACGTGCCGAACAAATGGATACCGAAACCGCTACAGTAATTGACTTTATTTCGAACGACCGTTAAGTGGGAACAAGCGTAGGTGAGGATGCCGCACATGCAGTGTTCGTAATTGTTATCGGCGATGGTGCTGTTACGTACGTTACTGAGGAGAAGGCCTGCTCCGTAGGCTTGTTCGACAGGGAGCCAGATGTCGAGGAAGAGGGTATCAGAGGGTATTTCGGCGGTAGCACAGGCGGATGTGTTCGTAATGGTTAGGTCAACGCAATCGGTGGCCACGATGGCGTGGGCGTAATGGGAGAGGTGAACGCCGTTGAGGGTGACGCCCGTACAGCCACGCAAGCGAATGCCATTGCCAGTGCGGCCTGCGCCAATGAGGTGGACACCGGTAGCTTCGACGGAGATGTTATCAGCGGCGATATCAATGCCACCGGGGCAGAGGTATTGACCGGGCTCCAGGACAGTGTCGGTGGTAATGCGCAAGCCGCTACGGGGGGTAACACGCTGCGAGGCGTGGGGGGCTTTTGTTTTCAGAGTTTGGTTCATGTTGGCGAACTTGTGCAATTAACGAAAGCTATAGCCTACGTATATTATATAAAAACGCCTGGAAGGTGTCAAGCGTGGCGGGAAATGCTCAAGGAGAAAAAAGGCGTTTTCCTACCTGAGAGTTTCACCCGCGAATAATCAAGCTAGTTAGGCATTTGCTACGGTTTTCACGTGGAAAAGCACGCATACCAAGGGACAAGAAAAATCAGACCTAAGTGGCGAGAAGAAAGCACTGGACACGGCAGATGTATAATAGACGGTTGAGAATTCTGTGCGTTGCGTAGAGGGGCGTGATTGAGGAAGGTGGGAAATACTGCGGGCGGAAAAAAGGGTGCGTTGAGCAAGCTGGAACAGTCAGCTGAGCGTTTTTCTAATGCGTTAGTAATATTGACTTTTGGGCCTGGTTGTGCTATAGTGACGTACTACGAAAAAGCATAGACAACGCGGTGAGCGCGAGAGTAAGGAACGTAGCCGCGGTACGCGCATACGAAAGTTTTACAGCACAAGCGAATGAAGCCGTAACGATGCAGTTGACACGAACCCAGCGATGATCGTCTCTTCTTCATGTCGTTTTTCTGAAGAGAGCTCTCGTGCGTGTGCTATTACGGACGAGTATGGTCGAAGAGTGTGGATGGCTTCAAGATGGGAGACAATCGCCGGTTTGCGAGGTGACGAGAGCAGGTTCAATCTAAGCGGGCCGCAGCAAGGGGCGATATTGTGTGGTGTCGAGGACGTACAGATGGCAGAGAAGGTCGCTATTGAAGCGCTGTGCACGTTGAAGGAGGAGGGATCGAGGGGAATGAATGTGAGGATGTGGGAGGTGCCATTGCATCAATTCAGGTGGAGGTTTGTCGCGTGTAAGCAGCTCTTGGAGAAGGTAAGCTACACCCCTGCACCAAGCGTTGCCGCTCTATTCAGTCACAAGTTACTCGAATGACGAGCGTGCATGTATGTCGCAGCACATGAGTTATCTTGGCGGAGAAGTCGAGCACGAGGCGCGGGCAAGGGATTATGGGAGCTGCACGCCACGGTGTCACGGCCAGGTGCGGTTGATCCTGGCTGCAGGGTCCCAACTGAGTTTTTCGCTGCTCCGGGGCGAGGGTGACAGGCTGTTGTCGAAGGACTGGTGGCGGACTGGGGGACAAGCCTCAGAGGCAGGCAGGCGGCGAGGAAAAGTGCCCGTTGGTCACTAGACCTCAGTAGTCTGGTGTTAGGTTAAGTACGGAGCAACCGATGTGGATGGTGTGTGTGCGTGGTGAGGAAGAACATAATGGCTATTTGAAGGAGTGCTCAGTTTGCGTAGACAGTATGCTGTCATCAAGGCGTATCAACACATCACCGCAGAGAGGAATGTTTGTTGCAAGAAGCTCATCGATCATAGCTCGGAGGGGATTGCTGCATGGAGGACAGGTGCGCGCATAATAGATTCATTCATCAATTCCGAGACCCCGCACCGCTCAAAGTGTCCAGGGGCGACATGGAGGAGGCAGAGGAGGGCCATTGGTTAAGAGACGAAACATCGGGTTGTCAAAGGAAGCAATGAGTGGTGTAGGTTTGAGAAGCCTGCTATCTCAGGTCAAACTTTGGTACGAGGTGCGAATAGCTATCGATCCGTGCAAAGATGGCTTTCTACGCCACAGGGGAGCAAGATGGGGAGGGCGCTTCAAATAGGATTCACGCTTGCGCGAGAGGCGCGGGAGATAGGGTGGCGGAAGAGTGATAAAATCCGAGGACTGGTGGCACGGGAAGGAGTGGCGATCTCAGGGGGCAGCTCTGGTTGGTTGGGATTGGGGACAGAGAGCGCATATCACCGAGATACTGTGTGCAGGGGATCACATGCCCTGGGGAGTCTTGCTACCGATAACGAACGAGTGCAAATGTGCGTCGGCAGGAAATGTCACAAGGAGTGCCACGTATGTTGGCCAGGAGACGAAGATGGCATGGACGGAGGACAGATCAGGCGAGCAGTAATGGTGAGGGCACGACGAGGAGCGTGGCATCAAAGGTAAGGGGAGCGTGAAGCGAAGGAAGGCAGGAACTCAGCGAATGCCCATGAGGAATGGTGGTCATCATAAAAGGCGAAGATAGGTCATGATACCGAACGTCGATTTGTCGGTGCAGCACACCGATATTGAGCATATCTTACGAGGGATTTATCACCGTCTGCGACGTAGTTCAGCAGCGGCCTACGAACCCTCAGCAGACACTTTTGCAACGGTCGCTGCGTCTTCGCGGTTTGAAAATTTGGATTTGCCGCCGCAGCTGTACGCGCAGTTAGACTATGCGGCACGGATTTACGACCCGCGTAGTGTACCGGGTAACACACGGTTCTACCGGGTAAAGTCGTTTATTATGCGTGTGCTGCGGTTATACACAACACGGCAGGTGGAATTCAACGCAACAGTCCTGAGGCTGTTAGATCTTATTGTTGACAAGTTAGGGGATATTGTACAGATCTTTCAATATTTTCGAGATGCGGAAGTGCGGTTAACACGACGGTTAGAGGCTGCGGAGCAGAGGGTAGCTGCACTTAATGAGCGATTGGACTCACAACGCGCGCGGATAGAGGCATTGGAAGCATACGAGCGAGAGGTTTTGGCTCAACGGAGGCGGTTTGAAGCGATCGAGGAGGTAGACCGCATAACGGACAAGCGGCTACGTGTGGTAGAAGACCTGCATAACCGGCTTGAATATGCGTTGACAGAAAACGCCGCATTGCGGCGACGGTTGGACAATGTGGTAGCGCGTTTAAGTGACGCAGGGGTGCAGAGGGCACCTGTGATAGTGGAGCGGAGAATGGAGGTAAGCGTTGGTGGAGGAGAGGTCAACAACGATCATTTGTATTTTCCGTACTTGAATCTTGATCGCGGTACGGAGGAAGAGATTCGCAAGCGGGTAGGGCAGTATCTAAGCTTATTTCAAAGTGGGGATGCGAGCGAGGAAATGGAGGGCGTGGTGTTAGACATAGGGTGCGGACGTGGAGAATTTCTCGAGGCATGTGTGGCTGCAGGAATACCATGTCGTGGGGTTGATGTAAATGAGGACATGGTGGGCTACTGTAGGGAGAAGGGTTTGGATGTAGTGCACGCGCGGGCGAACCAGTATTTGAAGGGGCTAGAGGACGAAACGCTGCGTGGCATCGTTTCATGCCACGTCATTGAACATCTGCAGGCAGGGGAGCTGCTCGAATTTGTGCGATTGTCTCATGCGAAAGTCCGGTCTGGGGGGCATATTGTAATAGAGACACCGAATCCGACCAGTGTGTTTGCTTTACAACTGTTCTATCGCGATTTTACGCATGTCCGACCTGTGCATCCTGACACGCTAGAATTTTTGTACAAGCAACTAGGGGTGAGGCACACAGAGTTGCGGTGGGTTTCACCCGTACCCGAGCAGCATCTGCTCAAGCTGTGCAAACAGAAGTGTGTAGACGAGGCGTTCGAGCGGTTGAACAATTTTCTTTTTGGGTACTTGGATTACGCGTTGATCGTCACCAAATGATAAGCACATGTCATCGCCGGGTGTAGCTATAGTTATTTTGACCTGGAATGGGCTAGAATTCACGAAACGCTGTCTCCATACTATCCGCACCAACACATTGTCTCAGGGCTTTGAGATAATTGTTGTAGACAATGGCAGCAGCGATGGCACCGTGGAATACCTACGTGCACAAGAAGATATCCGCGTGATCACCAATCGGGAAAATGTTGGTTTTGCACGAGCGAACAACCAAGCGATTGCAGTGGTACCGGGGAAGGACGTAGTGTTGCTTAACAACGATACGGAGATACCGCCACAGCAAGGGGATTGGCTGGAAAAGCTACGAGCGGCAGCGTACAGTGCTGATGACATTGGTATTGTTGGATGTCGCTTGCGACGGCCGAACGGGATGTTGCAGCATGCAGGGGCGTACATGCCGGTGGAGACGTTTTGGGGCCAGCAGATTGGGAGTGAGGAAAAAGACATCAACCAGTATCCATTCTTACGTGAAGTAGAAAGCGTTGTCTTCGCGTGTGTCTACATTAAGCGTGCGGTGATCGACAAGATAGGACCGCTGCCGGAGGAGTATTTTGCGTATTTTGAAGATACAGACTACTGCCTTGCGGCACGCCGGGCAGGGTTTCGTGTGATGTGTTGTGGAGAGGTGACGATTATCCATCACGAGAACGTATCAACGCGCGAAAACAGGGTACGGCATGCAGATTTATTCAAGCGATCGCAGCAGCTTTTCAAACAGCGCTGGGGTGACTATTTGCAGCAGCGCTACGAATTCAGCGTTGCCTGGCGTTCAACGGTTAGCCGGCCTCACGGGTATGGCATGACGTGTAAGGATTTGTTATTGGAGCTAGACCGGCAGAATGTGGAAATTGCCTATCGTTATTTGTATGGGCAGGGGACAGTATTTCCGGTTGAAGAGCCTGAGAATACAGGAATTTACCTGGTCAATATCATGAAAAACCGGCCTTTGCGCCGTCAATGCCCGCAGGTCGTGTACGGGCAAGGGGATGCGTTTCATGCGAATGATGGCAGTTACAAGATTGGGTATACGATGTTAGAGGTAAGCGGGCTTCCAGCGACATGGGTGAAGCAAGCCAACATGATGGATGAAGTGTGGGTGCCAACGGAGTTCAATCGAGAAACGTTTGCCATGTCGGGGGTAAAACGTCCGATGCATGTGATGCCACTAGGAGTGGACATCAACTACTTCAATCCACAGATAGTCAGGTATCCTGTGTGTGATGAGTACAAGTTTCTCACAGTATTTGAATGGGGCGAGCGCAAGGCTCCGGAACTTCTCATCAAGACATTTAACGAGACATTTCGTGCGGATGAGCCAGTGGTGTTGTTGTGCAAGGCAAACGTGACAGATCCTGGTATTGACGTGCGGGCAATACTCCGTTCATTGAATTTATCTGCGAATGGCGGGCGCATTGAATTTATTTTCAACAAATACTTTCCTCATCACCAATTAGGGGCTTTGTATCGTTCCGCGGACTGTTTTGTCCTCCCGTCGCGGGGGGAAGGCTGGGGAATGCCGATCTTGGAGGCGATGGCATGTGGTCTGCCGGTGATTGCCACGTACTGGAGCGCACCGACTGCATTTATGAATGATAGTAACTCATATCCTTTGCAAGTACGCGCTCTTGTCCCGGCTGTTGCAAAATGCCCGTATTACGCGGGATTCAAGTGGGCAGAACCTGACGTCGATCACTTGCGCTATTTGTTGCGGTACGTGTATGAGCATCAGGACGAAGCGCGTCAGAAAGGGCAACAAGCGGCGGCGGATGTGGCAGCGCGGTGGACAGTGTGGCATGCGGCGGAGCGGATCAAGGCACGGCTGGCCGAGGTGAGCATGGAAGTACGCACGGCGCGGCGACCGGTGGTGAGTAAGCCGAAGTTACCGCACAGAGTAGGGATTGATGTGAGTCGTGCGATTGGGGAGCAAATAACGGGGGTAGGGCGCTATACGTTAAACGTGGTACGTGGGCTTGCGGAATATGCCAACGAAGACGTCGACTTTGTGCTGCTGCCTGGCTTTGGGACCTTCGTGCATCCAGAATATGGGAGACGGTTTCATTTTGAGGTGCCGCGTTGTGCGCGGATGACGTTGTATCGGGGAGTGCTGCCCGCTTTTGCCAGTGCGGAGACGGCAGCGCACGGATTAGATTTGGTGCACAGCACTGCCTACATGGTGCCGCCACATTTACCGCGACAGCTGATCGTCACTGTACACGACCTGACATTCATAACACATGCTGAACATCACACGAAAGAGAATGTCGAGTTTTGCACAAAGAATTTACGCCGAGCGATAGAATGTGGAGCACATTTTATTGCAGTTTCGGCGCATACGCGGGACGAGTTGATACGTGTAGCGGGAGTTGAAGCTGAGCGGATTTCGGTAGTGTACAACACGTACGATGCGCGACGATTCAACACGCGAGCACAAGAGGATGTGGCACGCGTGCGAAGACGCTACAACTTGCCCGAGCGTTACATGCTCTTTCTTGCGAGTATGGAGCCGCGAAAGAATCTGGCAACGGTGCTGGCGGCGGTCAGGACACGGTCATTGGGGTGTCCGCTGGTGGTGGCAGGAGCGCGGGGGTGGTTCCATGGTGACCTCGATGCGACCCTCCGCATGTTGAGTGATCGTGTGATTATGCTGGGTTACGTGAACGATGAGGATTTACCGGGATTGTACGCCGGGGCGCGCGTTCTGGTCTATCCGTCACTTTCCGAGGGATTTGGACTGCCGGTGGTAGAGGCACTTGCATGTGGGACGCCAGTTATCACCTCAGCAGTATCGTCATTACCGGAAGTCACAGGCGGAGGGGGGATTTTGCTAAAAAATCCGCGCGATGCTGATGCTCTTGCGGAGGCTATGGAGCGTATAACAGAAGACGACGAATTACGGAGTCACTTAGTGGGGGAAGGGTTGTCTCACGTGGCACGCTTCCGGTTAGAGCGTGTAACAGGGGAGCTACTAAATATATATCGGATGATGTTGGAGAGGAACGGATGAAGCCACACCTGCCAGAGCTCACCTACGTTGAACAGTACTGTAGGATTCCAGAGCATCCAGCGCCTGACTCGCGCTTTAAATTTTTGAAGCGGTTCGTCACGCGGTGTGTGCTGCACTTCATCCGCGGTCAGAACGAGTTTAACGTACGTATGGCACACGTTGTGCGCGCGTTGCAGGAGCAAGTTGACGACTATCGCACTGAAATATTGGAACGGATCGAGCGTACGGAGGCGGCAGTCGAATCGACAGTAGCGGCGCTACAACGGCAGGGCCAGCAGGGCAGCGCAGTGGCGTCAATGTTGTCGAAACGACTTCACGACAGTGATCAGCGGCAAGATGCGATCGTAGCGTCACTTCATGCGACGGATGTTCGTTTAGACGAATTGATTAGCCGAGTGGACAAAGTGGTAGATTCGTTGTCGTCGACTGATCGGCGGGTGGAGGGATTAACAGAACGAATAGACGAGGAATTAACTGAGGTGGACCGGCGCCAGGATGATCTGGTAGGTTTAGTGCAGAGGAACGACAAGCGGATTGACGAGGTGATAAGCCGAGAAGATGCCATTGTTCAGTCGGTCGCGGCGACGAACAGAGAGCTGGAGAACATGGTACGACGGCAGGATGCAATAGTGGCCTCACTGCATCAGACGGACAAGCGGCTGGAAGAACTGGCACGGCATTATGATGCGTTGGTTTCATTTGCTCCACTTGCCCAAGCGCACGCGCAACGACTGCAGACACTTGAGCAGGAGACCGCGCTGTTCCGCGAGCGGATTCGTGCTCTCGGTCAACGGGAAGATGAACTGGCAGTTGAAATTGCGCGCCTGCAGGAAAGTGCATCGCGGTTTGCACAGATAGCAGAGGAGCTGGAGCGCCTCAAGGGGCAATGCAATAGAGTGGTTGAAGAACTGGGGGGTGTTCGGAAAGCTCTAGAGAGCTGTGAGAGCTCTGTGACAAGGATCAGAAGCGCATACGAAGAAGAAGCGCGAGGGGTTGCTGCGCGGATGCAGGAAGTGCAGTCGCTGGCTACGGAGCTGCGGGTAACGGTTGAGGAACATTTGAACCGAGCGGCGGGGATACTAACGCGCATCAGCCGCGCAAGACGGGGGCAACAAAGAGCTAATCAGATGAGCGGGGAGGGTGAGCTGGTTGAGGGGGCGAGGACGGTGGCACTGTTACCGAGTGCGAGCGCGTACCAGGCGTACGAAGAGTCACAGCGTGGGTCAGAAGAGCTGGTCTACACACGCTTACGGGCGTATGTTCCATGGTTGCAACGGGCTCCGCTAGGAGGAGAGGCGGTGATACTTGACTTGGGGAGTGGGCGTGGGGAATTTCTTGAACTGCTGAGGGACGCGGGGCTGACCGGGTATGGGGTGGACATAAATCCGCTTGCGGTTCAACACGCACGCGCAAAGGGGCTGGATGTGCGGGAGGAAGACCTGTTTGATGCGCTAAGGAAGGTGAAGCCCCACAGTCTTGCAGCGATCACCGCGTTCCATGTGATTGAGCACTTTCCATTCCATGCGATTTGCCAGATGATTGCGTTGGCACGTCGGGCTCTGTTGCCGGGTGGACTTCTGCTCATGGAAACACCCAATGTGTTTAATTTGCAGGTGGCAGCGAGTGATTTCTACAAGGATCCGACTCATGTGCGACCGGTGCATCCAGTGACGCTGGACCTGTGGCTTAGGTACCATGGATTTTCGGAGACGCATATTGAGTTTGTACATCCGTTTCCCAGGAGCGAGCAGCTCGAGGTAACACAAGCGATAAAGCCAGAAGTGCTACGCAGGAATTTGAAACGAGTGAACGAGTTGCTGTACGGGTATCGCGATTGCGCTATCATAGCTACAGCGGGGCGTCTGTATGGCCTGCCTATGTTAGCTGAGCAAAGTAAAGCCGATGGAAGAGATTACGCGAAAAAAGGCTGAGTGAGGGCGGGTGTAGAGGGGGGGTTGGCATTGCTGGGTTGAAAAGCGGAGTCGATCGCGCAGAGTAACAGGTACAGGTTATCTATGAAGCGCAACGATGGTGGTGTACAAAGTGGATCGCTTTATGATTGACAGCACAGCGGGGTTGTCGAGGGTGTTGACACATGTAATGACCATCATGCCTAGTCTGAGCGTCCTATGATTTTAGTTACTGGTGGGGCAGGATATATTGGCAGCCATTGCGTCAAGCGCTTGCTGGACAAAGGTTACGCGGTGGTAGTTATAGACAACTTGTCGCGTGGTCATCGTGACGCGGTGTTGACCGGTGATTTTGTTCACGGCAGCATTGGCGATCGAAGGATACTTGAGGAGGTGTTCACACGCTGGCCAATCGAGGTGGTGATGCATTTTTCGGCGCTGGCATACGTGGGAGAGTCGATGGAACGACCGGCAGAGTATTATGAAAACAACGTGGCGCAAACACTGACACTGTTGACTGCCTGTCGTGACTATGGTGTGAAGTATGTGATATTCTCGTCCACTTGTGCCACGTATGGTGAAGTGGAGCGAGTGCCGATTACGGAAGACACGCCTATCGCTCCCCTCAATCCGTATGGGCATAGCAAGCGCATGGTAGAAGTCATCTTGGAAGATTTTGATCGGGCCTATGGTATCAAGTCGTGCATCTTTCGCTATTTCAACGCGGCGGGAGCCGATCCATCAGGTATGTTGCGTGAGCGTCACCAACCGGAGACCCACTTGATTCCGATCGTGCTTGAAGTAGCGGCAGGGCAGCGTGAGTACGTGGAGATTTTCGGTACAGACTATCCGACGCCGGATGGCACATGCATCCGCGACTATGTGCATGTGAATGATTTGAGTGATGCGCACATTTTAGGGATAGAATACCTGCGTTCCGGAAGCCCGTCGATGATCTTCAATCTTGGGTCGGAGAAGGGTTTTAGCGTACGAGAAGTGATCGATACCTGTGAGTGTGTGACTGGGCGGACCATACTTGTGAAGGAAGGGCAGCGCCGGCCCGGCGACGCACCGCGGTTGGTGGCGGAAGCCACACGAGCAAAGACGCTACTCGGCTGGCGACCAGAGCGCAGCGATCTGCGGACCATAGTGGCTGATGCATGGCATGCCATGAGATGCTGTCGGTGAGCTTTGCTGCATGAGATCGACGTGGGTTTATTTTGTCAGCAAAGAGGAATGGAAAAGGGTACGGGATCAGTCTCACTGGTGTGTATGTATCGCGAACCGGCGCGCGTACGACATGCGCAGCGAGGACATGGTCATAATTGTGCAGAGGCAAAGCACGCAGGTGTTGGGCATTGGCACGGTGGTAGAGATCCGAGGAGCGCAAACGAACGAGACAAATGGAGTTGAAATAGTACTAAGGCCGAATCTCGTCAGTGAGACGGCGGAGGGTGTGGAGTTGCCGGTGGTTGGCCGCTACGCGCGGGTGTGTGAAGGCGCCTTATGGAATCCGTGTGTTGTTAGTGAGAGAGAAGCAGAGCAAATTCTGGCACAGGCCCGGGTAGCGTTAACGGAAACCCTCCGGATTGAGTCCTTCTTAACGTCAGAGGATGTACGATGGGCGTATAGGGTTCTGCTTGATCGATTGCCAGAAAATGAGGCGGTGGTGATGGAAAAACTGGCTGCGTGCAAAACGATGCCAGCATTGCGGCGGGATATTCTGCACTCGGAAGAGTTTCTGGAGAAAAACAGTGAACTTCGCGCGCTTGCCACCGCGACATTGGTACTGAAGGAATTGCCGACGGGTAGTTATCTTTGGCTTGATCTGAGTGATCAAGCGATCGGTGTACGCATCCTACATGGGATTTATGAATGCGATGAGACGGCGTTTGTGTTACGAACAGTGAAGCCGGGAATGACGGTGATTGATTTGGGGGCAAACATTGGCTACTTTACGCTTTTGATGGCCGACTTGGTGGGACCAGATGGACGCGTATATGCGTTTGAACCTTTGCCACGAAACGTCGCGCTATTGCGTCGTTCGGTGAGAGAGAACAAGCTGCAGCGCCGAGTGATAGTGATTGCTGCTGCAGTGGCTGGGAGAGAAGGTCGCGCGCAGGTTGTTGTGCCGCGACATTCGACAAATTGGGGGGGAGCGTATTTGGCGGAGAAGGGAGCGCCGCGATTATCCCATCATGACTTAGTCCAAGTACGCGCGCTTACGCTTGATAGTGTGGACATTAGGCGACGGGTGGACTTTATCAAGGCCGACATTGAAGGTGCTGAATACCTGGCGCTGCAAGGTGCGGCGCAGCTGCTGCGACGTGATCGACCTGTGGTCATGTGTGAGTGCAACCCTGTGCAACTGCAGCGAGTGTCTGGCGTTACTCCGCAAGAACTGGTAGCCGTGATGCACGACTTTGGTTACAGTTCATGGCAGTTGCGGGGAGGTGGAGTAGAAATGCTGGAATCGAGGGAACTCAGTGAGAGCCTTACGACACTGATCTTTCAGCCCCGGTAAGAGTGGGGTGATGACAAAGTTAGAGCGCGACTGGTAGGAGGCGAACAATTTGCCGCAGCTGGTCGATGAGTGAAATAAGTGATGTCGGTTTGAGGGAGCTCCGTGGGGTTATTTTTGTTCGTGAAAAGAGAGCGGATGCGAGCGCGGAGCTTCCCTGCGCTCGTGTAAAAGGAAACGTTTGTTCGGTTGGCGAGTTTGCGGTGTAACTACAAATGAACTGGTGCAAGTTGCGGCAGTGATAAACTACGGTGGTGGTAACGTGAATATCACGGCACCCGCGGCTAATCAGAATACCCACACAAATACGGCCGTAACTGGCAAAGACAGAGCAAGATCAAACAGCTATTAAATTAGATGATCTGTCACACGCGTTTCGTGATGCAGTGGTTGAATCGGATTTTCTGCAGCAGATG
>JAOACZ010000221.1 GCA_026417575.1 bacterium
CCCACCCGCAGCCCCCAGACGCACCCGCAATTTCCCTTTACCCTGGAGGGGCACCCGCCTCGGTGCCCGCTCCTCCACGCGCTCCCACCCGCAGCCCCCAGACGCACCCGCAATTTCGCTTTACCCTGGAGGGGCACCGGCTCGGCCCCCGCCTCTCCACACGAATACATCCGGCACGCGCTCAACCGACTCAAACCGCCATCTGCAATCAACAAAAATTGTTGCCCGAACCTGCTCGCCCGCAATTCACGAATCCCCCTTTTATGTAGGGGCACCGGCCTCGGTGACCGCCAATTTCGCATCAAATTGCTCCCCGCAACCTCACGCGCCCTCAATCAACAATTTTTGCTCATGGCACATCACCGCTTGCGGCAATTGCGCCCACGTGAAGCGTCGTCGCGTCACAATCCGCCAAACTCGCCGCCTCTTCTACTCAACATCCTTGCTCACCTGCTCACTACATTTTGTGCTTTGGAAACATTGCTGCAAAAATTCTGGTTGTTGTGCCCTCGTGTGGCAAAAAAAAACAACGAGCGCAAAAGTCAAACGCAGCTCGTTAAGTTAAAATTCTAGGCCTGACCCCGCTTAGCGGCGCGGCTGGAATCGCGCTTCTCCTACTAGACGCCCCTCGCCACTAGCCCTGATCATGCGGGCCGCGCCAAACCTGATGGTCCGCATCGAAACACCAGCCAGGCGCCTCAAGTGGCTCGCTACGCCGCGCCCAGGCCGCAACCGCTGCACGCGTTTCGGTGTACGGGCGTACGCCGCTGGTCGCGTCGTACGTTTGCACACTTTGCGCCCCTACTGCGTTGGCCATGACCACAGCTTCAATCAGCGAGCTACCATGCAGGAGACTGGCGAGAAACCCGGCAATCGCACAATCTCCCGCACCCGTCGCACTGGCCACATGCGCAACCTGGAAGGCAGGCAGCCACAGCTCGTGTGAGGCCCACTCTCTGTAACGCTCCCCGAGCACAGGCGCTAAGCTCGCTAGACGCGCACTCTCCGCAGTGCGTACGTATGTTCCACGGGCGCCACATTTAAGCACTACCACTCCGGCGCCCAGCTCCAGCAAGCGTGTGCCAAGTGCCCCATACTCCTTAGGCGTGATGTAGTCGAGAATTGCGCCACCGTGCTGTTGGGCAGCAGCTCGCTTGGCGAGATATCCAGGCCGGTCAAGAAAAAAAAGCACTTCCTCTACACTGGGCAGGAATAAGTCCACACATGGAAGTACACGTGCCAAGACACGCTCCCAATCACACTTCCCTTCCGCGGCGTGAACATCGGGCATGGCCATGTCAAGGGACGTGATCACGCCAGCTTCTTTGACGCGCCTAAATAAGCAGACAAGCTCCGCGCCCTCGCCGGCGATCATGGCCCGCATAAGCGGGGGATAACCAAAGTGGAAGAGCGTCGCCCGCGCGATCACATCGTCCTGCACATCGGCCGCAGTGAAGCTGTCGTTCGTCCCAGGATTGTGCAGGAAAACACGATCAATGCCGGGCGGGGCGAGCACAATGGTGTACGAGGTATCTTCGCCCGCGGCACGGCGCAGAGCAAGCGAGCAACCCGCCCGAACAAGAATGTGTTCAAGCAAACTGCCTAACGCATCTTCACCAATCTTCCCCATCAAGGTGACGGGCACACCAAGACGGTGCAAAGCAAGGCCAGTATTGGCCACAGCGCCACCAGGGGAGATGACACAAGCCCCCACGCGCACGAGAGTACCAGCGACAAGCAACTCGCTCAAGCTCGCAGCCGCGCTGCACGGCATGGTGGGCGTGAGATCGAGGCAGAGGTGGCCAGCAACAACAATCGAAGTGTTCATCAGTCCTCCCCGGGTACGGCGCGCCTATTATAGCATAATACTCGCCCTCCAAGCGCGGACGTGGAGTTGCCCAGACCTGGCATGCATAGCGGGTGGCCAACCTGCACCGTCATCAGCCGCCCACCACTTCGCTATGAACTCGCCGCTTGCCCGTTGGGCTGTTCTAGCCACCTGACGCACGCATCTGAAAACCTCCGCGACAACCTCGTCATAAACCCTGCGCATGCGCAGGTACGTGAGGGCCGCGCAAGGTGCGCCTCCACGTGCCCCACCTGGGCTGGGAATCTTTGCGCACACCCCTCGCTTGCACTGCGCGCGGATTTTTGCTATACTGTTAATGCACACGATAGATAACATTTAGTGAGAAAAAATATGCGCCCCCCCTTCGCCCTCCTCCTCACCCTCCTGGCGGCCACCACCGCCCAGGCCGTCGGCCACCTCTCCCTCAAAATCGCTGTCATCGCGTACAACCCTATCATGGAAAACCGCCCAGGCAGCCCGCGCTTGCACCAGGCCTGCGGCTGGGCCAACCCCCTCAGCATGGCCAGTGATCACACCAACTGGTGGGACCAAGCCAGCCGCGGCATGGTGCGCTGCCAGATCGTCACCCAACTCGTCTATGATATCTGGCCCCGTAAAATTGACGGCTTCCGTTACACCGACGATTCCTACTGGGCAATCTACACAAACGGCTGGCAAGGTGCCCATCAGCCTGACACAATTGATTACCTCCACCTCTTTACCAACGACTCGCCCTGGCTTGTCCCCCTCGTGGAAAGCGGACAAGTGGATCAGGTATGGATGTACTTTTTCCCCTACGCCGGCACCTATGAAACACGCCTCTTCGGCGAAGGCGCCTATGAATGCAATTCCCCAGGCACAGAAATGCTGGGCAATCAACGCCTGTTTATGGTCAACTTTCCCAGTTTTGAACGCCCCGACACCCCTATGGAGAATTTTGGCCACGGCGCCGAAGGCGTCCTTGGAGCCTGGTTTTGGAATCATCTCGTCAATTATCCCGGCTGGCTTGATGCGCCCTACACTAACATTAATGATTTTGCGCTCTTTACTCGTTGTGTCAGCAACGGCCCCGCCAACATTCACTGCGGCCATGTCCACCTGGCACCGAACTCCTTCCACGATTACGAATGGGGGAGCTCGCGGCTCGTCCTGTGCCATGCCGACGCCTGGTACACTTATCCGCTCATGACCAACGCGCCACGCCTGATGAACGCGAGTGAATGGGGCAATGGTGTCAACCATCTGCATAAAATCTGGTGGTTCAAACACATGCCCCAAAAAGTCGGTCTATGGCGCGGGCACTTGATGAACTGGCTCACCTACTACCTTAACCTCAATCGTGCCTCCTATCCGATCGGCTCCCACCAAGAGATCGTGCAGGATCGCGTCGATCTGGCCGGTTGGTTCGCCTTCGAAATTTACGCCCCCCCTGAGACCACCCAAATCACCGTCCAGGTCACTACCGGCCGGCCAGTCCAATTTGGTATGCGTAAGAACGCCCTCCCGCTCAACAACCGCTTCAATTGGTGGGCCGAGAACAACGCTGCGTATGATACCTGGTCGTCAGGCCGCGCCACCACACACACGCGCATCATTAACTGGGCGAACAACTACGGCAAAGGCGTGACCGGATACTGGTATCTTACCTTCGGTAACGCGTATGACTGGCCCCAGTCCCGCCCAGTCAATTCTGCCACCAATTATCGGGTCGTCGTAACCCTCGCCCCCAAACCGACCAATACAGCACCACCGGTGATTCATATTAGCGCGCCAGCGGACCAAGCCTATCTCACTGGGCGCACGGGTATCATCGCATGGACGTGCACAGGCCTGCCGCAGGGTGTACGTGCCTGGTTCCTTGCCTATACAACCAACGCGCTCAACCCAACATGGTTTGAGATATGTGAGGATTATCACTATCAGCTCACTTCACCCTACGTATGGTCGCTCCCAGCGCACACCTCCGGCTTGGCGCAAGTGCGAGTGATTACAGAAGATGTCTACGGTGTGCAGTACACGAACACGTCGTCTATTTTCGGACTGCACACACCAGCGGTGCCCGAGCCCACCGTGCTGACCACTGTCCTTGCAGCGTTGCTGCGCCTGCGCAGCCGCTGAGCAAAAACACCGTCCTCCCTCTCCACGCGTACGCCATCCAACCGTCCCGCACAGAGTTTTTGTTATACTCGAGCGATGCCAGTTGAACCCTTTGATATTCATCGTGCCATGCGGATCGTGCGCGCGGCGGTGGCAGCGTGGCGTGAGCCGTACCTTTCGCGCGATCGCGTCAAGGCTGATCCCTTTCGCACCCTGGTAGCGTGTGTCTTGAGCTTGCGCACAAAAGATGAGGTGACCTCTGCCGCCGCAGAGCGGTTGTTTGCCGTGGCCGACACACCGGCACAGTTGCGCGCGTTGGGCCCGGCACGAATTGCCAAGCTTATCTACCCGGTCGGGTTCTACAATCAAAAAGCACGTCAGCTCATCCGCCTGTGCACACAGTTGCGCGATCAGTTTGATGATCGCGTGCCTGCCTCGTTGAACGCGCTGTTAACCTTGGAAGGTGTGGGCCGCAAAACCGCCAATCTGGTGATCACCGAAGCATTTGGCCTGCCGGGCATTTGCGTGGACACGCATGTGCATCGCATCACCAACCGCTGGGGCTACGTCAGCACCCGCACGCCAGAGGAAACCGAGCACGCACTGCGCGCAAAACTTCCCCGCCGGTACTGGCGCGAGATTAATCGCTTGCTGGTCACGTACGGCCAGCGGCGCTGTACCCCCCTTTCGCCGCGCTGCAGCGAGTGCGCCTTGGCCGCCATGTGCGCGCGCCGCGGAGTCACTCACGCGCGCTGAACCCGCTTCTAGTCCTCAAACCACGTGGCGTGATTTTCAGCCCACCACCGATATGCCTGCTCCGGCGTGTCAAAACGCTCTGCGACAGCCAACAAGAGCGCTTCCTGACATGCTTCCGCAACCCCTGGCAGGCGGTTGGTGAGGTTCTGAATCAGAATCTCAATTGCTTGCGCTGTCTCAATTTCACCCAGCCGCTCGGCCGCCAACACCCGCACGTCCGCTTCGGCGTCGTATAAGTGCCTCGCCAAGTCCGTCGTCAACACCGCAATGTCATCAAAAAACCATAGCTCCTCCAGCACCGCTTTGCGGACACGCGGATCAGGATGTGCGAGCAGCTGACGACACACTTCTAACACTCGTGGCGAGCCTGGATCCAACTGCCCCAGCTTACCAATCAGCTGCACTAAATATGTCACCTCCTGTGTCGCCTGGAGCTGCCTGAGCACATCCGATAACGAGCATTGTACCCGCGCCGCCGCCGCGGAACAGACACCCATCGCCGGGGGAGAGACGAGCGGAGGTTGGCTGGACTTGGAGAGCGACGAGACGCCGTGGAGTGGCGGAGATGTGATCATGGTAAGAGGCATTTCGTGCCGCGGATGCGCGGCTCCTTCGCCTTGTTCCGGGC
>JAOACZ010000022.1 GCA_026417575.1 bacterium
CCCCCCCGCCACAGCACCAGTTGTCTCGCCTGCGACTGCCCCCGCGCTCACTCCCGCTCCTCCCAACGCCCCTCCCACGCTCCTGCCTCCCACCTCCGCATACCCGCTCTCCTCACCTCCCACCCGCTCAACCACCTCCTTACCAGAGCCTGTCCCACCACCCTCCTTCTTTCCACACCCACCCACCACCACCCAAAGCGCTAATACCCCACATCCCCCTACAACCTTCGCCACACACCTCGCACACCGCCATAGCTCCCTTGTCCCGCTTGTCTTTCCTGCCATTTCCTCCTTCCTCGTGTTCCTAATTCTTTTCTTTTCAGGCACATGACTTGCCCGCACAAATCAAAATCCAATCCCACCGGCGCGTCTTTTTCTCACACCCCAACGCTCTTTGGTTATTCTACCATCTTTAAACAACCCTTGTCAAGCCCCCTTCCCTTATCTTTACCCTTCTCTTGCACACGTCTACCATTTATGCTACACTACCACCACTATGTCATCGTCCTTACGTACCACCATCCTCCACCTCGTCAGGCAGTTTCAAAACGAACGCGCTGCCTCTCAAATCTTCATACCTGGCAAAACGCCCGTCCGCTACGCCGGCCGCGTCTTCGACGCTGACGAACTCGTCAACCTCGTCGACGCCTCCCTCGATTTCTGGCTCACCGCTAGCCGCTTCGCCGAGGAATTCGAAAATCGCTTCGCTGAATACTTCGGCCTCGCAAACTGTATCCTCGTCAACTCCGGCTCCTCCGCGAACCTCGTCGCCCTCAGCACCCTCACTTCCCCAAAATTAGGCCATCGCCGCCTCAAACCAGGCGATGAAGTCATCACTGTCGCCGCCGGCTTCCCCTCCACCGTTAACCCTATCATTCAAAATGGCCTCATCCCCGTCTTCGTCGATGTCGGCATCGGCGACTACGGCCCACTCCCAGACCGCCTCCGCCAAGCCGTCGGCCCCCGCACCCGCGCCATCATGATCGCTCATACCCTCGGAAACCCCTTCGACCTCGATACGGTCATGGATCTCGTGCGCTCCCATGACCTCTGGCTCATCGAAGATAATTGCGACGCCCTGGGAAGCACCTACCGCGGCCAACTCACCGGCACCTTCGGCCACCTCTCCACCGTCTCCTTTTACCCCGCTCATCACATCACCATGGGCGAAGGCGGCGCCGTCCTCACTAACGACGAAGAACTCGCCCGCATCGCCCGCTCTTTCCGCGACTGGGGCCGCGATTGCTATTGCACCGGCGGCGAGTCTAACACCTGTGGCAAGCGCTTCTCCCAACAATTCGGTACCCTCCCCTTCGGTTACGATCATAAATACGTCTACTCCCACATCGGCTACAACCTCAAAGTCACCGATATGCAAGCAGCCATCGGCTGCGCTCAGCTTCATAAGCTCCCCCACTTCATCGCCCGCCGCAAAGAAAATTTCGCCGCCCTCCATAACCGCCTCAGCCCCTTCCAGGATCGTCTCATCCTCCCCCACCCAACTCCCCACAGTGACCCCTCCTGGTTCGGCTTCCCTATCACCATCCGCGATAACGCCGGCTTCTCTCGCAACCAGTTAACCCAGTTCCTCGAAGACCACCTCGTCGAAACCAGAAATCTCTTCTGCGGTAACTTGCTCCGCCACCCCGCCTACCAAAACATCACCCACCGCATCGTCGGCAACTTGCATAACACGGACATCATCACTGAACGTACCTTCTTTGTCGGCGTCTACCCCGGTATCGGCCCCGCCCAGTTGGACTACATGGTCGAACAGTTCGCTGCCTTCTTCTCCTCTCACTAAAACCCTATGTCCACCCCTAGCAAAATCCCCGCTCGCGTCGACCAGATCATCCCCCACGGCCACGGCACTTACTCGCTCCTCCTCCTCCCCGAACGTCGTGTCCCTCGTTACTTGCCTGGTCAGTTCCTTCACCTCGCTCTCGATCCCTACGACCCCTCCCAACATTGGCCAGAATCCCGCGTCTTCTCCATCGCTTCCCCATATGGTTCCCTCCCCTTGCGTATCCTCTTCTCCGTCGTCGGTCGCTACACCCGCCGCATGGAACAAGAACTCCGCCCCGGCGCCACCGTCTGGCTCAAACTCCCCTACGGCGAATTCTGTATCAAAACTGACGCCGAAGCCGTCCTCGTCGCCGGAGGTACCGGCATCTCCGCTTTCACCGCCTTCCTCGGCGCCCTCCCTCACCAACCACCCCCACACCCCGTCACCCTCCTCTACGGCGCTCGTACTCCAGAACTCCTTGTCTATCGCCCCCTCCTCCAACAATGGCAACGCGCTACCCCTAACTTCCGCGTCCTCTACTTCGCCGAGTCTGGTGACCTCCCCAACGACGTCCTCCCAGGCCGCCTCTCCTGCCAAGCCGCCTTCACCGCCGCCCACAACCCCCACTCCGCTCGCTTCTACTTCTCCGGGCCCCCCGCCATGCTCGCCAACTTCACTCGTCACATGCACGATGACTTCCATATAGACCACACACGCCTCATCATCGATGCCTGGGAGTGATCCTGCTATGAAACCTCCTATCAAAGTCGTCATCCTCGCCGGTGGCCAAGGTACCCGCATCCGTGAAGAATCAGAGTTCCGCCCAAAACCCATGATCCCCATCGGCGAACGCCCCATCCTCTGGCACATCATGAAGCATTACGCCCACTTCGGCTTCCGCAACTTCATCATCTGCCTAGGCTATAAAGGCGAAATGATCAAAGAATACTTCCTCAATTTCGAACTCATGAATAGCGACTTCACCGTCCACATCGGCCATGGACGCCGCCGCACTATCACCGTCCACCGCCGCCGAACTGACGAAGAATGGAATGTCACCCTCGCCGATACAGGCCTCAACGCTATGACCGGTGCCCGCCTCGCCCGCGTCAAACACTACATTGATTCCCCACTCTTTATGATGACGTACGGCGACGGCGTCAGTGACGTGAACTTAAAAGACCTCCTCGCCTTCCACCGCAGCCATAAACGTATCGCAACCGTCACCGGCGTCTTCCCCCCCTCCCGCTTCGGTGACATGGTCGTCCACGGCAACCAAGTCGTCCAGTTCATCGAAAAAGCCCAAACCGGCTCAGGCTGCATCAACGGCGGCTTCTTCGTCTTCGACCAGCGCGTCTTTAACTACGTCACCACTGATGATAACTGTATCTTCGAACGCGAACCACTCGAACGCCTCGCCCGCGACGGCCAGCTCATGATGTTCCACCACAAAGGCTTCTGGCAATGTATGGATACCCTCCGCGATATGAAACTCCTCAATGACCTCTGGGCCAGTGGCAACGCTCCGTGGCGTCTCTGGAAATGAATACCTTACCCACCCCTTCCATCTCCCCCGACTTCTGGCACGGTAAACGCGTCTTCCTCACCGGTCATACCGGCTTCAAAGGCGCCTGGCTCTCCCTTTGGCTTCATGCCCTCGGTGCTCGCGTCACCGGCTATGCCCTCGACCCTCCTACCTCACCAAGCCTCTTCGTTGACGCCCGCCTCGCTGACCTCCTCGACTCCCATATCGCTGACATCCGTAACGCGCCCCTCCTCGCCCAAACCCTCGCCGCTGCTGCCCCTGAAATTGTCATCCATATGGCCGCCCAGCCTCTCGTACGCGTCTCCTATCTCGAACCTGCCCTCACCTACGAAACTAACGTCATGGGAACCGTCTACCTCCTCGACGCCGTTCGTCAATGCCCCTCCGTCCGCGCCGTCGTCATCGTCACCACCGACAAATGCTACGAAAATCACGAATGGCATTGGGGCTACCGCGAAATCGATACCCTCGGCGGCCATGACCCGTATTCCAGCAGCAAGGCCTGCGCTGAACTCGTTGTCAACGCCTATCGCAACTCCTTCTTTAACCCAAATACTCCCGGCGCACACCCCGCAGGCCTCGCTTCCGCTCGCGCCGGTAACGTCATCGGCGGAGGCGATTGGGCCCTCGACCGCATTGTCCCCGACTGCATCCGCGCCTTCCTCGCCGGTTCACCTGTCCGCGTCCGTAACCCTCACGCCATCCGCCCCTGGCAGCACGTCCTCGAGCCCCTCAGTGGCTACCTCCTCCTCGCTCAACGCCTCTACGAACATCCTCGCCAATTCTCTCAAGCCTTCAACTTCGGCCCCCACGATCGTGACGCCTGGTCCGTCCACCAGCTCGTTCAGTACCTCTGCGCCAAATGGCCCGGCGCCTCAATGACCATCGATCCTGGGCCCCATCCCCACGAGGCTCACTTCCTCAAGCTCGATTGCTCCAAAGCCCACGCACTCCTAAACTGGCAACCCCGCTGGCCCCTCCCACGCGCCCTCGATTCCATCCTCGAATGGCTCGAAACCTACCGCTCTCGCGGCGACATTCGCGCTTGCATCCTCAGCCAAATCCGCGCCTTCGAGGCTTCCTCCCCCCATGCATAACCAACCCCTCCAACGTGTCCTCGTCACCGGCGCCGCCGGCTTTATCGGTTCTCACCTCTGTGCCGCCCTCGCTTCTCGCGGCATTCACATCCTCGCCGCTGACCTCCCCAACGCCTCATGGTGGCGCCACGACGAACTTCACCTCCACATTGAGCGCATCCCCTCTGACCTCACCCAACCCGGCGCCGCTGACTCACTCCTCACCGCCGGCCCCTTCGATTGCATCTTCCACCTCGCCGCCCTGGTCGACGTCGAACGTGCCCCCGAGCTGGTCCTCACCTGTGTCCATGCCAACATCACCTCTACTGCTGCCCTCCTCTACGCTGCCCGGGGCCGTGCACGCCGCGTCCTCATTGTCGGTACCTGTGAAGAATACGGTAACGGCCCCGTCCCCTTCACTGAATCCCAACGCGAGATCGCCGTATCCCCTTACTCCTGGTCCAAAATCTGTACCACTCACCTCGCCCAACTCTACGCCCACATCTTCGACCTCCCGACCGTCATCGCCCGCCCCTTCCTCACCTACGGCCCCCTCCAGATCAATAATATGCTCATCCCCGCTGCCATCCGCGCTGCCCTGCGCCACGAGCCACTCCCAATCACCCCCGGCCAACAAACTCGTGACCTCGTCTACGTCACCGACGTCGTCGAAGGTATTATCGCAGCAGCCACCGCCCCCAATCTCCTCGGCCAAATCATCAACCTCGGCTCCGGTGTCGAAACCTCAATTGCCTATCTCGTCACTCTTATCTACGAACTCTGCCAAAGCCGCGCTAAGCCAGCCATCGGCGCCCGCCCCTACAGGCCCGGCGAAACTATGCACTTCTTTTGCTCCCCTCAACGAGCCCGCCAACTTCTCAATTGGTCGCCACGCGTCACTCTCCGCGAAGGCTTACAGCATACCATTGACTGGTTTCGTGCTCATCCTCACCTGCTCCAAACCTCCCCATGAAACTAATCAGCGTCGTTATCCCCGTCTACAACGAAAACGAAAACGTCAATTTCATCTACCAACGCCTCTGCGACGTCCACAGTCGCCTCTTCCCTCACTATGATCTCGAAATCATCTTCTCTGACAACTTCAGCTCCGACGACACCTACTCCCGTATCCAACACCTCCAACAAACTGACCCGCGCGTCCGCGGCATCCGCCTCAGCCGTAATTTCGGCTACCAAGCCAATATCCTCACCGGCTACCTCAATGCCCGCGGCGACGCAGTCGTCCAGCTCGACGCCGACGGGGAAGATCCCCCAGAGCTAATCGCCGACTTCATCCGCCTCTGGGAACAAGGCTACCACGTCGTCTACGGCGTGCGCCTCGCCCGCCAAGAGCCCAAATTCATGCAGTGGCAACGCCGCTTCTTCTACTCTCTCCTCAACCGCATCGCCGATCTCCACCTGCCCCCAGGCGCCGGCGACTTCCGCCTCCTCGACCGCGCTGTCGTCCGCACTATCACCGACCGCATGCCCGAACATAACCCCTACCTCCGCGGCCTCGTCTCCTACGCCGGATTCCGACAAATCGGCGTCCCCTACCAACGCCAGCGCCGTCACTCCGGCCCATCCAAGTTTAAATACCTCGATTATCTCCGCCTCGCCTGGGATGCCATCACCTCTTTCTCCCGCATCCCTCTCATCCTTGTCTCCACCCTCGGCTTCATCATGGCCGGCATCGCCGCCATCGGTATCATTGGCTACTTCATCCTCTACCTCTCTGGCGGTGCCGAGGCCAAAGGCTTCACCACTCTCATCCTCGTCATCTTCCTCCTCTCCGGGGTCCAGCTCCTCTCCCTCGGCATTCTCGGCCAGTACATCGCTCGCATCTTCGACGAAGTCAAAGCTCGCCCCCGCAGCATCATCGCCGATTGGTGCGGCTTCGAGCAACCACCTCGCAGCGCATGAGCCGCCCCAAAAAAAGCAAACCCAAACACCCTCCTTCGCTCGTCATCACTAAATTCCTCCAAACCCCTCATCCCCCTTCTTGGCTCCTCGTCCTCGCTCTCGCTCTCGTCTTGCTCGTCCCCTTCCGCGGCCTCTTCTCTCGCCAGCTCCTCTGCTTCCGCGACTTCTACTCCATTTACGCACCCCCACGCCTCTACCTCACTCACGCCATCCGCTCCGGTACATTGCCCTTCTGGGATCCCTATTCCGGCTGCGGCCGCGACCTCCTCACTGACGTCCGCTCTGTCATCTGGTACCCCCCTCAGCTTCTCCTCCTCCCTCTCCTCTCCCATTATGCCCTCACTCTCCTCCCCTTCCTCCACCTCCTCATCGCAGGCTCAGCTATGCTCCTTATCGTCCGCCAGCTCTCCTTCCCTCCCTCCACTGCACTCCTCGCAGGCATCAGCCTCATGCTAGCCCACTCTATGCTCGCTCCCATCGAATTCATGTGGGACGCCGTCCTCTGTTGGACACCCGTCAATCTCCTCCTCCTCCTCCACTTCGCCCGCCGACCGCGCCTCCTCTGGCTCGCCACAATCGCTTTCATCACAGCTATGCAACTCACCACCCACGAGGTCCGCGCGGTAACCTACTCCTGGCTCTTACTCGGTTTCGTATGGCTCGCGCTTCTCGTCAATGCGTGGGCCTCGCCCTCCCACCCTACCTCGCACCGACTCCAACTCGCTTGCGCCCTCCCCCTCTCTGCTCTACTCACCTTCCTTCTTGCTCTTTTCTGGTTCCTCCCTATGTGGGCCGGCAATCGTCTCTCGCAGTTCCGTCAAGACGTCGACTTCAATTACTTCGCGAACGGGTCCATTCCTCTCTCTGGCCTCCTCGCCTATCTTGTCCCCTGGTGGAATGGCCAACCTGCCCGCGGTATGTGGTGGAATCTCCGCATGTACTCCGAATACTGGCCTCAAGCCCTCTTCTGCGGCTCTTGGGTCTGGTTGTTCGCTCCCCTAACCCTCCCCCTCTGCTTCCGCCGTACCACCCCTCACCGCACCCTTCTCATCGCCCTCTGGTCGTTCTTCCTCCTCGCCCTCCTCATCGCCCTCGGCAAATACGGCCCCCTCTTGCGTCCCTTGTACGTACTCCTTCCAATGCTTCGCGGCGCACGCTGGCCGGGTGTCGCTATGCAAGCCGCAAATGTCGCCCTCATCCTCCTCGCTGCCGCGGGGGCCTCTGCCGCCCTCCACTGGCTCCAACGCCGTGCCCGCGCGCCTATTTTGCTCGCAGCAGCATGGGCCCTCACACTTATTGCCCTCCTCGTCTTCGTCTACAATCGCTCTGCCTCTCCCACATTTCTCCACGCTACCTTCGGTCTTGATCACGACCTTCCGTACCCACAACTCAGGCCACTCGTCGCCCTTCTCCGCTCGCACGTGCTCGTCTCGCTTCTCTTCCTCTCACTCATACCAGCCGCGCTCTCCTTCTCCTGGCTCTTTCGCTCCAATCTCGTAACACTGGGAGCTCCCTGGATTGTCGTTCTCCTCACAGCTGCCGAGCTCCTCTGGCACGCGCGCCCACTAGTTACAATGCTCGATGCCCGTGCCTATTCAACTATTCCTGAACCCGTAAAGCTTCTCCACAACCATCACAATTATCCACTCACCCGCATCATCAATGGCAACAATATCCCCATCCTCAACCTCGCCCTCTACGGGGAGCATGACTGGCGTAAGTTCCTTTGGTACCGTTCTACCGCCGTCGCTGCAAACCATCCCATGGCTCTACGCGTGCCCACCGCAGTACCCCCAGACCCACCTCCCCTCGGTCAGCCCTGGTACGACCGCTTCTGTCGCCTTTTCACCCCACTCCAACAAAATCCCTCCCTCCTCGCTTTCCTCAGCGTCTCCCAGCTCTGGTCCGTGCGTCAGTACGCTGTGCCTCCCTACGACCCCGCCGACCCCCTCCGCAATCTCGCTATCTCGCCCCTCACAAACTGGCTGCCTCGCATCACCTTCCCCCACACCATCATCCCTGCCCCCTCTGATTGCCACGCCATCGCTGCCCTCACCAACCTCTCCTTTTCCCTAGGGCGTGATGCCGTCATTCACTGTTCCTCCACCACCAACACTGTCTCCTCAGCCGCACCCGGTAACATCCTCTCCTTCCGCGAGGAATTTAACACCTTGCTCGCCACAGTCTCCGTCACCCGCACCGGCCTCGCCGTCTTTAATTCCTCCTATCATCCCGACTGGCGCTGCTACATCGACGGTCAACCCGTGCCCGCGCTCCGTGTCAACTACGCCTTCCGCGGCTGCATCGTCCCTACAGGCACCCACGAAATACGCTTCGTCTATACCCCGCGCCTCATGTATATCGGCGCCGCAATCTCATGCTTCACTTTCCTAACCTTGCTCGCCCTCTGCGTCGCCGAATACTTCCTCCTATCTCGATCGCTCACGCCGCCAGCAGCTCAGCCCAAGAAGTCCTACCACTCCTAAACTCACCCCGCTAATCACCCCACCAACCCGAAGTCCCGGCGTCTCATACTCCCACACCACCCTGTGCAGGCCCGCCGGGAGCTCTACCCCGCGAAAACACCCGTTCACTTCTATCCACTTCGCCGGCGCTCCATTCGTCGTCACCTCCCACCCCGGTAACGCATTCTCACTCATCACCAACACCCCCTCCTCTCCTAACTCCGCCTCCACTTCTATTCGCTCCGGCGCGTACGCCTTGATCTCTACCCTGTCCCCCTTCCCCCTCACCCCGCTTCCTACTACCCGCGTTTCCCCAGTTGTTATTAACACCTCCTCCCACGGATCAAAGCTTTCCGCACTTAACTCCCTCACCAGCGCTCGTCGCTCCACTCGCCGCATCTTCCTCACCACGTATGCCCGCGGAAGATACTTCTGCCGCGCCACAAAACCCCGCTCGCGCGAAAACACGTACTTCACGTTCCAAAGCTCATTAAACCGCTCCTCATTCACTCCTCGCACCCCTCGCACCTCCGTCACATTCTGAGCCACTAACGCCGCAAACCCGTCCATGTTCTCTAGCCCATAGTACATCGCACGTAAATTCCCCGCCGTAAAAGGCCGACCATCCATCCGTACGTGCTCTCGCCGCATCTCCTCCCGCAACGCCTCCAACGCAGGTATCCTCGGATACACCCGCCGCGGATCCTGCTCACTTTCGTTGAATCCCCGCGTGTTCGCCCACGCATCCCAAACCATCAGCACCACCCCAGCTCCAAACGCTCCCCACCACATCCCCCTCCCTCCCCGCTCTTCAACCAGCTTCAGTACTTGATCAAACATCAGCCCTGCCAACGTGCATAAGCCCAACGCCGCAAAAATCAAAAACTTCCCCGGTATCCGCATGCTCTTCCCAAAAGGCAACCACGCCGGCAATGGATTATTCTCCCCAAACGCGTACGCCCACGCAAAAAGTATCAGCATTACCAAAAATAACCAGCCCCTCTCCCTCCACAAACGCACCGCTCCCCATCCCCCAAGCATTAGAGGCAACAACCCCACGTACATCGAATACTCCCAATAATTCCAAAATCCCCCGTGGCCCCAATATTCCTGTCGCATTCCCGTCACCCTCCCGAAAAACTGCGGCAAGATGTAACATATCATGTACTTCACCGGCGTCCCCGTCCCCCTCGCTATGTCCTCCACTCCGCGCTGCGACATCCTGAAAAATTCACCAATCGGTACCAAATTCACCGCTCCAACCCCTAACCCCACAACCATTATTCCAATGTGCCCACCAACCACCCCTGCTAATCCCCGCATCCTCCCCCCCTTCCACACTCCCTCAGCTATCACGCATACCATGTGCAAAACCACCATCAGCACCAAAAAATACATGTACTGTGGGTTCCCCCCTAAAAACGCCACACCTAACGCTAACCCCGCTACCGTTATCCCCCACACCGTCCGCCGCCCCTCCCAGTACCGTAAGCCCCACAACACCCCCGGAATGCACATGATCACCGTAAAATGCGCGTAATTCATGAAACGGCACACAAACGCCGCCGACAAGACCCACGCCAGCGCTCCAAACACCGCGCCTTCCGTCTTCGCCCCCACCTCGCGCAGCGCCATCAACATGCATAACGCCGCTACCATCGCTTCCACTACGACCAGCCGCTGCAGCGCCAGCAAATCCAGCGCACCTCGTGACACGCCCAACACCAGTAACCAGTTGAACGGAAAAAATACTGCGTTCTCCGGATCTGCCAAAAATGGCGCCCCCCCGTACGACGTCACATCCCACTGCGGCAAATATCCCCGCGCAAGCGATTGCGCCAAATACGCGTTCCGCGGAATGTGCTGATTCACAAAGTCAAACCAAATAAACCATTTCCCTACCAATACCGGCCACAAAAATAACACCACAACCACACTCACCAACACCGCACCCACCCAGACCGGTATCCGCTCCACAGCTGGCTTCACCTGCCGCCCTTCTTCTTTTCTACTCTTCACAGGCCACCTCGCCTAATCATAGAATCAATTCCTTGGCCCTCACAGAAAACCCTACAACACTCCTCCTGCTCCTCTCACAGCCTCGCCACACTCCCTTACTTCTCGCACATCCCGCTCCATCACACCCCATCACATTTAATAACCCACCTCTCTATCCGTTGTCGCCTTGAAGCGTTCATTCACTCACTCCAAATCAAACTCACCCCATAAAATCCCTCCGCACCGCACACCACGCCCGCCCTTCCACGCACACTTCCCCCGATGACTGCAACCCTAATCAATCAATGGCTAAATCCGCCCACCCTCTCTTCCCCACTCGCAAGTCAAATAACCTCTCTTGCCACCCGCCTAATCTCCTGTCGCCTCTGACTCAACTCCTTCACTCTTCCAAATCTCCTCTTCCCGTACCATCACCTCTTCACCCCCTCACAACCGCTCAAACCGTATCTCCGTCGCTCGCCACAAAAGCTTAAACCCTGTGCGTATAATGCTCTTTAATTCGTTCCACCCCTTCCCGTGCCCACTCACTCCACCCTGACGATTGTGATACCTCACCGGCACCTGCTTCACCCGCAGCCCACGGCGAATCGCATACATCACGATCTCTATCTCATACACGAATTTCACATCCTTGAACGCAATCTTCTCGATCGCCGCCCGTGTCCACGCTTTCGACCCCGTCGTTACATCCGTGATTCGCCGCCCACTCATCAAGCTCACCCACCCATTCACAATCCAGTTCCCCACCGTGCGGAAAAAACTAAACCGATATCCTGAGGTGTCAGATCCCGCCATGAAGCGAGAACCGATTACTAAATCAGCCTCCCCGTTCAGTATCGGTAGAAACAACGCCGGCAAATCCTCCGGCGCAAACTGCAAATCAGCGTCAAACTGCCCCATCACATCATACCGCGCCCGCCCTATCCCCACTTGGATCGCGTGCCCCTTCCCTTGATCGTTCTCGTTCTTAATCGGTACGATGTGCGGGTTCTCCCGCGCCATCTCCGCCGCTATCTCGTACGTTCGGTCCCTCCCTCCGTGCACCACCAGCACCTCCGCATTCGGCATCGCCCGCGTGATCCGTTCCAAACACTCCCGAATCGTGTCCTCTTCGTGTAAACACGCTACGATCACACTCACCGGCTGCTGCGCTGCCTCTTCAATCGTCATGTTCTTCACTCCAGCATTACCTGCCCACAATTGTAACAAATCCTTCTGCCCTTGACAATAACAAACGCTGCAAAATCCCGCAACTATTCGAACGTGTGCCCACACACTTCCTTTTTCAAACACTTACCTCGTCAGTGCCACTAGTCTCCCCGCCGCGATCCCTTTCCTTCCACAATCCACACGCACCGTTAAAACCCTCCCAGATACCCAAAGCAACACACGACAAGCTTACACCACCGCCACCCTCAGCTAACAACTCGCCAGCAACCCGTTGTATCCACGTCCTACCCACTCACCCGTTTATCAGCCCCTAACCACCAGTGAGATCGTATATCCATACGCCTCCGTGCGCTCTTCCCCCTTCGCCTCCCTCCTGCCACCTCCCTTTTCACTTCACCAACAAAACCAGCCCGTACGCTAAACCCTTCCAGACCTCGCCTTCCATAACTCTCGCTTCCCTCTCCCGCACTCTATCACCACTTCCTATTCCGCAGTCTGCGCTCAGCAAGTTCGCGTCACTTGGGCACCGGCGCCCCGCCCCTCTAACATACCCTCACTTCACAAAAGCATAAGTGGTAAAATGGTGCCTTAATTGTTTAACTGACGACCCTGAGGAGGCCCCACGTACGCTTCCCTCTCCCCCCTTTTCTCTCTCCTGCCCTTACCTCCTAGTCCTAAGCGCTGCCTCTTCCTCATTCGCTGCCTACGTGACCAACCTCATTAGCCGCGGCCCCCACTACCCCACCATCTCCGCCGCTCTCGCCGCCGCTGCCCCCGGTGATACCCTAGCCGCCCGCGCGGTCACCCTCAACATTGAACTCACCATCTCAAAATCAATCACCATTCGCGGCGGCTTTAACCCCACCTTCTCTGCTTCCATCGGCCTCTCCACTATTACCAACGCCCTCAATTCGCGCATCATCGACGTCACCCGCCTAGCTACCCGTGTCATCCTCGATCGGCTCCACCTAACTAACGGCTTTGACATCTCCTCCGGTGGCGGCACATATGTCAGAAGCGCAGCCACCTGCGAGGTTTCGAACACTGAGATCACTGGCTGCTCTGCCACGTTGGTGGCGGCATCTACTCCGTTAATCATGGCACCCCTGTCATCCTCTCAAACTCCGTCGTTCGCTTCAACAGGGCCTCCATTGGCGGTGGGTTGCGCGGCTTCTCTGGCTCTCGCATCCATCTAGTCGGAGACTCTCTCGTCCTCTCTAACTACGCTCACAAAAGTGGTGGCGCCTTATTTAACTCTGCGCACTTCCTCCTTGATCACGATTCCGCAACTGGTGGGAATATCGCTAGCCTCCGCGGCGGCGGCCTACTCATGGAGGACAGCAAAGGTCTCTTCCAAAACTGCAAGCTTGTTGGCTGGCCAACGCTCAACCAAGAAACAAATAGCGATAGCGGTGGTATTTATCTCCAAAATAGCGAGTTGATCATCCATAACCTCGCCGCGCTCTACGCCAACTCTGCTTCACGCTTCGGCGGTGGCATCTATCTCACTCACAGCATCCTCGTAGCTAAGCAGATCTACGCTCTTCTCCGAGCTCACACCTCACCTTCACCGACGGCGTTCTGTTCGCTCGCGATCTGACTACCCTTATCTACAACGATTCATACATCCTTGGCGGTCTTGCTAACTACGGTGGGGCCGTCGCGGCCCTCGGAGGTTACCTTGAAACCAACAACTCCCTTGTCGGCTATCCATTTTTCGGTAACTCAGCCGATTTCGGCGGCGGCGTGTATGCTGAACGGTGCGCCCTTGATATACGGAACAGTTTCTTCCTCCACAACTACGCAACATTTCACACAGGTGCACCGTACCTACACCTTCCTCCGTCGGCTGTCATTTCTAACACTGTCTTCCAATGGAATGTTGCTGGACACGCAGGCGCTCTCCCCATTTTTTCCGACCGCGATGTCTACCTGCGCGATTCACTCCTCGCCAGCAATGTCGCCGTTGAGCCACTCGGCATTGTCGGGGGCGCCTTAATCGAAAATTACTCCCAGTCGTTCCTCGACAATCTCACGATCCTCCATAACGTCAGCAGTGGTTACTTTGGCGGCCTCTCGGTAATCGGTACAGCCACATACCATCGGTTGACGGTGCGCCACAACCGAGTCAGGTTGCATGTCGGCGGGTTCCTTCTCAGTAGTGATCACGGCCTCGTTGCTGACTCGCTCATCGAAGACAACCTCGTCCGCTCCACCAACGCTCTCGCCGGTGTTGCCGGGGGATTGTATTGCGCAGGAAACATCCAGCTGCTCAGCCTCGTTTCTCCGTTCACCATCCGCCGCAACCAGGCAGCTCTCAGCGGCGGAATCTATCTCGACCCATTTTCAACCATCCGCCTTGTCGCAACTAAACCTGCTCTTCCTTCCTCCTCCACAACAATACCGCCCACTCCGGTGGCGCGATCTTCGCCGATAGCGCAGATCTGATCTGCCAGGGTGCCGTCCACGCGCTGAGCAACTATGCCCTCTACGGTGGTAGCATCTACGTCTCGGGCACTGCCCTGTTCGTTAGTGTGCCCACCAATCGCGGCACACTCCGCCTCAGCCGAAACACCGCCGGCCTCGATGGCGGCGCCATTTTCCTCACTGGACCTGCACAAGTTGACCTCCCTAACCCTTTCCTCGAAAATAACATCGCCTCCAAGTTCGGTGGTACCATCTTTGCCCAAGAAGATGCTGACCTTACCATCGCAGGCGACTTTCAGTAAGCACCCAACGATGGCTTGCCCCCCCCGCGTATCGTCGGTAATCACGCCGGCTTTCAAGTCGGCGGTATCTTCGGCTCTGGCGCGAGCCGCGTTCTCGTCAAAAATACCCTCTTCGCCAGCAATACAGCTGGAGACGCGTGCGGTGCCTTCGTGACATTGGGATGCACAGGGACCCTTCTCAACTCCATCATCGCTCACAATACTGCCGGCGCGCTTGCGGACGGTGTCGCCTTCCAGTCTGTACCCTACGCTGCCCTCCACCACCGCACCATCGCCGATAACCGTAACACCGGCGTGTGGACCTTCAACTCTGTCCCCCTGCAAATCCTCAACTCAATTGTCCACGGCCATTCTCCGGCACAAATCGTAGACTTAGGCGCTAACTCCGTCGCCCACTACTCGCGCATCCAAGGCGGGTTCCCTGGCTTCTTTAACCCCACTAACGACCCTGCCTTTATCAACCGCGCTGCCCTTAATTTCCAGCTCCAGCCCTTCTCGCCCTGCATTGATAAAGGCGCCACTCTCTTCTCCGTTGGCAACGACTGTATCGGTGAACACCGGCCCTACGGCTTCGGGTGGAACATCGGTGCCTATGAGTTCGTCCCCGAGCCGGCCGGCCTAGCTCTAGCCGTCGCGATCGTATGGCTGGCCTCTCGCCCCTCGCTTGCCTCCCGTACTCTTTCATCAATAACTCTTCGCCAGCACGAGAAATAACACAATGCCCCTAATACTCAAGCCCTTTTGCTACCCCAGCGTACTGACTGACTTGCCGATCTCGTACGTGTTCTTGATTTTTTTACCTCTATCACTTCGTTTCTTAACTTAATGAGCATCACGCTTTGTCATCGTTGCGTGCCAGGTCCTCGAGCGCAGTTCCTGTTTCCCTCTGCATCAAATTTCCTACTGTTCATTTTTTTTGACTTCCCACCTCAAGACCTTCGTAGTATTCCGCAACTCTGTCAGCAACTAGTCCAGCCCCTTCCAATCGTGCTTATCGTGGCGTGACCATTTGTGACGCCATCGTCCTTATGGACGATTCTCCCGGACAAGCCGATAAGATATCACCGCCCTCACCGTTTCCCACGTCGTCCTCCCAGCCAATCACCACATCACTTTTCTCGTGAGCTCCAGCAAAACGCTCCTTCCCACGCTCTCACTGCCCACCTTCCTCCCGATTTCCCCAGGCTGCTTGAGACACCACGATCCCCGCCCCTGCTTATCTCCCTCCATCTTTTCTCCGCTACAGCTCTAAGTCCGGCATCGTTACTACTGTGTCTGCTTGAACACGTAGACGCACACATGAGCATATCAACACTTCCACGCCACCTACGCGAACCTTGTTGCGAACTCTTCCGAGAACTACCGTGCTTACTTAGGCAAAAATGCGCCCGGTGATTTGATAGCCACTACCTCCTGTCCGCACACGATCTCGTCCCTTTCCACAACCCTTTAGCTATCCAATCAAACCCCTTTCATGTCCTCGCAGTCTATCACGATCAATCAATCCCTCTTTCTCAGGACGTCGCCTTCCCGCGCATCGCACGACCACCTAGCGCTTTAACGTACGCTGGCTATGCTACACCATTCTCTACTCGAAAAACAACGTACACGCCCAAGCACCTTTTCCTCGCCCAACCTCGTCTGATTCCTTACGTTCTCAGCCATGTGGTGTTCCTTTCTCTCAATCATTAAACCTACCAGCGCCCCCGAGTCTCTTTGCAAACACTCGCCGCTTTTGTTATACTCTGCCTGCTTTCCGTAACCTTCACACGCGGTCATTTCTGCACCATGTCATCACGCGCTTGGTTCACGCTTTTCCTCGTGCTGGCAATCACGGCCCTCCTCGCCACTGTATACCTGTTTGGCCCTTCTCGCGTCTTGTCCTGGTGGAATATCCCTGTCATGGAACCCACTTTCTCCGATCTCTACGTCGTCACCTCCGGCGCGGAAACTTTTGCTCACGGTCTCGATCCCTTCTTCTTAAACCCATATGATTCCGAGGGACGTCGCCTAAATTATCCCCGAATCTGGCAATGGCTAGGTTACCTCGGAGTGCGTACCTCCCACACTGTTCCCCTTGGCATCACTCTCGTGGCCTTGTTCGTACTCGGTCTTTTTCTCGCCGTACCGTTGCCTTCACACCTTCACGCGTTGCTGCTCGGCGCCTGCCTTCTCTCTCCTGCAGTCCTCTTCGCAGTCGAGCGCGGCAACGCTGATTTGTTTATATTTTTCCTCCTCGCTCTCGCAATCGCAGCCGCTCGCTCCTGGGCACTCGCCTGCTGGTTTGTCTTCTGCGCTTACATTCTTAAACTTTACCCCCTCGCTGCAGCCGCCATTTTCCTTCGTTACCCCAAACGCCAGGCGATTATTGCTTCCCTCCTCTTCTTCCTCTCTGCAGCTGCCTACCTCGTCATCATTAGCTCCGACCTCCCACTCATTAGCGCCGCAACTCCCCGCGGCGCTAGCCAATCCTATGGAATTCACGTCTTCTGGACCCAAGTACAAAATGCCAATGCCTCGCTCGGCGCCATTGCAAAAACATGCACCCTGGCCGCCGCTCTCCTGATTCCTTTCACGGCTCTTACACTCCCCGTTTTCCTCCCGCGCCCTTCCATCGCCGAGTCTAAAATGCTAGACGCCTTCCGCGTCGGAGCTGCTGTGTATTGCACTACCTTCCTCCTCGGCAATAATTGGGACTACCGCTTAATCTTTCTCCTCTTCGCTGTCCCCCAGCTCGGCTCCTGGCTGCATCATCCCTCTCCCCCGTTCCGCCTCCTCGCCCGTACCGCACTCGCCACCCTGCTCCTCTCCCTTTGGCACTTCCTCATCGCTCGCCTCTCCCGAACCCTGCCCTATGGTGTCTATCTCTCCTCCACTCTCGATGAAGCCGCAAACTGGCTCCTCTTCGCCTCCTTGCTTTCCCTCCTCACTCTCTCCTCTCCCCCCTGGCTCTATGCCTGGCTCCCCTCCTTCCAACGCAGACCTAGCTCCTCCCTCCCTCTCTCCACCCCCTAGCGTACCTGCCACTTGAACTTCACAAACCCTACCCACGTCATCTTTATTAGCAACCAGCCATGCCGAAATCGGCTAATCTGCGTCGTGCCATAGGTACGTTCTCGATAACGAATCGGAATCTCCACCGTCTTCAAACCCAATTTCGCTGCGCCAAAAATAATGTCAAAATCCCCAAACGGATCAAACTCCCCAAAATATCCGTGATCAGCCAAAATGCGCTCCCAATCAGCACGCCACAGTACCTTTGTCCCACATAACGTGTCCTTGTATCTCTGTCCCAACAAGTAGGAAAATGCCAGGCTGAAAAACTTGTTCCCAAGTAAGTTCAAAAACCGCATCGCCTGCTTTTCCATCGGGTAAACAAGTCGGCATCCGTTGATATATTCTCCATGATTCTCCACTAATGCACGGTAAAACTTCGGCAGATTCTCCGGCGGCATCGTCAAATCCGCATCAAGTATCATCAGTACATCCCCACTCGCATGCGCAAAACCCTTGTACACCGCATCCTTTTTCCCCTTGCCATCTTGCTGCATGATCTTGATCCGCCGATGCGGGTACGCCTCCTGCACTCGTTGAATCTCTTCCCACGTGCTGTCTCGTGAGTGCCCCTCCACGAAGATCAGTTCCGTCCACGCACCCATCTCCGGCGTTCGCTGTACCGCCGCTTCGATGTTCCCCGCTTCGTTCCGCGCCGGTATTATCACACTCACGCTGTACTTCCCCAAAGCTTCACGCCCAGGTCGGTAACACGGCCGCGCGATGATGAACTGCGCCAGCCCCAAGTGTCGCAACCCCGGTAGCTTCACCAAAAACCCGTTCATAATCGCACTCACCACCGGGATCTGCATCGGCAACAACAAAAAATTCTCCTTGTGTACTACTTCAAAATCAGCCAGCCGCAGCAGATTCTCTATATCGGCTACCGACAACCAACTCTCCGCCGGCTGTGGTTGCTTCAACCCTAACCACGTCGCCAGCCTCAATAACGGCTCCCACAAAAAGTTGTAACTGTTGATCACCAGCCGCGATCGTGGCGTCATCACATGATGCAAGTTCTCTAACGCAACCTGTACGTCCTCCAGGTACCCAATCGTATCCGACATCACCACATACTCAAATTTCTCCTCCAAGCGAAAAGTATGCGCATCCCCTTGCACAAAACTTAATCCGGCAATGCCGCCATACTTTTCTCGCGCCCGCGCAATCGCCACACTGCTCACATCTACCCCCACTCCCCGTACTGGCTCCAACGCCACCAGTAAGTCCCCCGTCGCACAACCTACCTCCAACACCCGCCGCCCTCGCGGCACAAAAAACCGGTATATGCGCTCGATCGCCGCATGGTACCCGCGCGCCCGCCGCTTCCACGTATCTCGCTCCGCTGCTATCCTATCCAGCTCCTCCACCCGCTCTCGCTCGGCCATCAACTCCATTCCCTTCTCCCTCACGGATGATAAAAAATTATCTGGCTGCCCAGTGGCTCAAACTCAAAGCGCAACTCCTTCATCGGCGCCAACGCCTCCCGCACATTCCCCTGTCGCGCCGGAGGTACAATAAACAGCAAGAAACCCCCCCCCCCCGCCCCAAGAAGCTTCCCCCCAACCGCACCCGCCTTTCGCGCCCGCTCATACCCCTCCACAATCGCCGGCGTCGTGATCGCCGAAGACAGCGATTGCTTCAGTTCCCACGACGCGTGAAGTAACTCTCCAAACTCCTCTAATCGTCCCCCGCTCGTCAAAAGCTCAACCCCCTTCCCCACCATCTCACGCATCTTCACCAACGCTGCCGTGTTGCTGCCGTCGCTCGTCTTTTTGATTTGCTCCTTCAGGACTTCATTCGCATACCGCGTCAACCCCGTGTAAAATACCAGCATGTACTCACGCAGCTCTTCCATCCGCTTCGCACTCAACGGGACCGGGCGTACCTCAATCTCCTTCTCGCTTCGAAAAATAATGTGCCTAAACCCTCCATACGCTGCCATGCACTGGTCCTGGTAACCAACCCGCTCTCTTATCCACTCATGCTCCACTTCTAACGCCTCTCGCGCCAATTGCTCCGCTCCCACCACTTCCCCCTTGTACGCGTGCAACGCGTGTAACAACCCCACAGTGAATGAAGATGACGAACCCAGCCCTGTCCGCGACGGCAAATCCCCCGTGTAGTTGATCTCTAGTGGCAAAGGTGCTCCCGTAAACCGCAAACATTCTCTCACCGAAGGATGCTGAATCTCCTCCACCCGCTGTACTAACTCCGTCCTCGAATATCCCACGCGTACCCGATACTCAAAAAAATCATGCAGCGTGTTCACCTTCAAATAACTGTACTTGTCAATCGCAGTCGCTAATACCTCCCCCCCTCCGTGCTGCGTGAAAAACTCTGCATAGTCCGTCCCGCCCCCCAGAAAACTGATTCTCACCGGTGTCCGCGTAATCACAATCATACACACTCCCTCCCTGCTACCCATTTTTGTATGAACGCTTCCGCCGCCATCAGCCGCTCGGGTACGCCAATGTCAAGAAACGGCACGTCCGCCCGCACCGCCCATAGTTGACCTTGCCTCATCACCGGAAAAACCTCCCGCTCCAATGAAAGCGGTACACGCTCCGCTAACCCCCGCAGCCACATCGTGCGCACGTAGTATACTCCCGCATTCACCACCCCCCGTCCCGCCGCGCTTCCCTTTTCCACAAACCCCTCCACCATCCCACCCTCCCCCACAATAACCGACCCATAATCTCGCACGTCGTCCACCTCGCACACCAACATCACCACCTCTACACCCTCCCGTCTTGCAGCGTCCCGCAACGCACCCAACCCCGCCGGGCACAGCGAGTCCCCGTTGCACACAACGCACCACGCCGTCTCCACCACGTGCGCCGCTAAACGCGCCCCACCCCCAGTCCCCAGCGCTTCCTCCTCTTTTACCCACCTCACCCGCACCCCCTTCACCCGCTCCACCCTAAAATGCCCCTCAATCTCCTCCGCACGGTACCCCAACGACAATACTACCTCCTCCACCCCTTCCCGCCTCAACCACTCTAACTGCCACTCCAAAAACGGCCTCCCCCCCACCGGAATCATCGGCTTCGCTACCCCCTGTCTCTTATACACATCT
>JAOACZ010000037.1 GCA_026417575.1 bacterium
GCGGCGGGGAGTGTGGGGGTGGGTGCAGTGTGCGTTGATTAATTTGCGCGGGGTCTGGGATGCGTTTCGTATGGTTAGGCAGTTGAGGCCGCGGGTGATTGTTGGGTTTGGTGGGTACGTTTCATTTCCTTTGATGATTGCTGGGGTATGCGTTCGGACGCCGGTGGTAGTGCACGAAGCGAACGCGGTGGCTGGGAAGACGGTGCGGTTGTTGGTGCGGCTGGGGGCGTGGTTGGCGTATGGATTAGAAAGTTGTCATGAGGATTTTCGTCATGCGCGGGTGTTGCGGCTGCATCCTGAGCGAGTACGTATGACGGGCAATCCGATTCGGCGGCAATTTTGGGCCGATCTTGCGGCACCGCTGCAACCGCTGCCACATCTGACCGAGGGTGTGCAGACAGTGTTAGTGACGGGGGGGAGCCAAGGGGCACGGCGGTTGAACCAGGTGGTGCCGGATGCATTGGCACAACTGCGAGGTGAGGGGCGGCAGGTACAAGTCATTCACGTAACGGGAGAGGGTGGGGAGGCCGACGTACGTGAGCGCTACCAGCGCGCGGGGGTACCAGCGTTTGTGGTGGCATTTTACGAGCGGATGGGGGTGTTGTACCGGTGGGCGGACGTGGTGGTGGCGCGGGCGGGGGCATTGACAGTGAGTGAGATATGTGCACGGGGGGTGGCATCAATGCTAGTGCCGTACCCGCATGCCACGGATGATCATCAGCAGGCAAATGCAGCGGTTTTGGCGGAGCGCGGGGGAGCAGTGGTAGTAGAAGATAGTGAGTTAGACGTGGCGGTGCTAGTGCGGACGTTGCGAGAGCTTCTAAGCGATTCGGCGCGGCGAGGCGCGATGGGAGCGAGGGCGCGGGCGCAAGCGGTGCCCGATGCGGCGGAACGGTTGATTAAGTTTGTAGAAGAATGTGTAGAACGGAGAAGATAGCGATTGCGGAACGGCTTTTACGCAGGCCGGGCACGCGGGTATTTTTTTGCGGGATAGGCGGAGCTGGTATGAATGCCTTGGCTCACCTTTTGGCGCGATCTGGGCTGCTGGTGAGTGGAGCTGACATAGCGGAGCAGAAGTCGTTAAGTGCACTGCGGGCAGCGGGCATTTCCTGCGCAGTGGGGCATGATCCGCGACTTGTGGACGATGCGGAATTGTTTGTGTACAGCTCGGCGATTGCGCCCGATAATCCACAACGGGAGCGAGCGGAGGCGCGAGGGATCCCGTGTATTCGGCGTGGCGAGTTATTAGCGATGTTAGTCAATCAACGGCGCGGGGTAACGGTGGCGGCTACGCATGGCAAAACGACGACAGCGGCGCTCACGGCGGTACTTTTCGCGGCGGGTGGGCTCGACCCTAGCGCTGTGATTGGCGGCGATGTGCCGGAATTTGGTGGGTATTTCCGGTACGGTGGAAGCGAGTGGATTGTGGTTGAAACAGACGAGAGCGATGGCTCGTTTGAACTGCTCACATCAGAGATCGGACTGATGTTGAATATTGACGCGGACCATCTAGATTTCTATTCGTCAGAGGAGGAAATCGAGGCGGCGTTCGCACGGTATGCAGCACACATTCGGCGAGAGGGTGTGTTGATCTACAATGGCGACGACGCGAAGGTGGCAAGGGTGGCAGGTGGGGCGGCTCACGTGACCACGCGGGTTGCGTGTGCTTTGGAGAATGAGACTGAAGTGAGGGCAGGGGAGATAGAGCTGAGGCCATGGTCATCGGCGTTTACGGTGACCATAGGCAAGGAACGTTTTCGGGTGACACTGGGGATTCCGGGGCGACATAACGTGAGCAACGCATTACATGCGATTGCTGCGGCGCGGCAGGTTGGGATAGCCACTGAAGTGATCCAGGAAGTCTGCGCAAGTTTTCGTGGCGTGCGTCGACGGATGGAACGAGTGGGCAGTTTTCGCGGAGCGTTAGTTATAGACGACTACGCGCATCATCCGCGGGAGATAGCAGCGACCTTGGCTGCGGTACGACAGCTTGGTCGTCCGCTGATTGTGGTTTTTCAGCCGCATCGGTACACGCGCACTGCGGCGTTGCTGGAAGAATTTGTGAGCGTGTTAGCGTCGGAGGAGCGAGTGATAATCACGGAGGTGTACAGTGCGGGTGAGCCGCCTGGACCAGTTACGGGAGTGACATTGTGGGAGGCGGTGCGTCAGCACACGCCGGGGGCCGTGTTTGCGCCGACGCTGGAAGCGATCAAGCCGGCGTTACAGCGGCTTGTAGGAGAAGGAGACGTGATTGTGTTTTTGGGTGCGGGCTCGATTTCGCAAGTAGCTCACGAGGTGGTGGAGAGTGTGGAGGAAGTGGCATGCCCCCACGCAACGTAAATATCAATAAGAAGGTTGCGCGGCGGCCGGGCATGCTGCGTCGCCGGATTGCGACGGTACTGGCGAACATCCTGCTGATGATGGTGGTAGTGCTGCTGTGCGCGGGGGCTGTGTGGGGGGCGCATTACTTTTTGCAGCGGGCGTTACAGCATCCACGTTTTGTGATTCGGCGAATTTACATTCCGCACACAGGGGTACGCACGATTACCGACGAGGAGATCAAGGTATTGGCGGGTATTAGGCCGAATATGAATATCTATGCGACATCCCTTGATCCGATCGAACGTCGTATTTTACGCCATCCTGATGTAGCGAGCGTACGGATTGTGAAACGTCACCCGGATACGTTAGAGATTAGCCTGACGGAACGGGAACCTGTGGCGGTTATTCTTACGCCGGGAAGAGCGCCTGATATACCGATTGATCGGGAAGGGCGAATGCTCTCGGAGCGGAAGATGGAGCATGCGTTGCACCTGCCGAAGTTAACGGGGTTAGGGCCGGTGAGGTACGAGCCTGGTGCAGTGGTGAACGACCCGCGGGTACCTGTGGCGATGCGCTTTGTGGATGCGATACAGCGGGTGCAACAGCACGTATTTTTGGACATTAAGCGGGTACGATTTGACCGTCCTGGGATGATCATCATTCAGACGGCGACGATCGACGAGATACGACTTGGGGACACGTATTCATTGGATTTGGTGCTGCGGTTAGTGGCCACGGTGGAGCGATTGCGTGCGCAACGACTGAACGCCAAGAGCATTGATTTACGGTTTAAGGATGTCGTCGTGACGCCGATGGCGCTTTAGAATTGCGAGGGAAGGAGGCATGGCTCGGCAGGATTTTTATGTAAACGCGCTGGATTTAGGTACCTCGCAGGTGCGAGCGGTAATTGCGCGCTGCCATGCGGAGCATGGAATCCACTTGTTAGGTGCAGGGGTGCGGCCTTCGGAGGGGATGCGGAAGAGCATTATCATCGATAGTGGGGCGCTGACTCCGGTCATTCGGGCTGCGATCGAGGAAGCGGAACGCCAAGCGCGGCGTGAGGTGAGAGACGTGCACATTAGCATAAGTGGGGCGCACGTGCATGGTGTCACGGTAAGCGCGGTGCTTAACATACTCGAGGGAGACGATACCATCACACCGGCGCATCTTGCGGAGCTGATGGAGAAAGCGCGTAGTAACGGCGCAGAGAAGGGGCGCGAGTGTCTTCATGCCATAGCGCAAGAATACTGTCTTGATGGGCATAGCGGCATTCTTAACCCGCTCGGCAAGAGAGCTGCACGGATTGAAGCGGCGGTTCATTTGATTAGTGGGGACCACACGATGATTGAAAACCATGGTCGCACAGTGAATGAAGCGGGGTTTGTGGTGCAAGACATTTGTTTTTCGGTGATCGCCGCGGGCCATGCTGTTTTGACGGACCAGGAGAAGAAGGACGGGGTCTTGTTGATTGATCTTGGCGGAGGCACGACGTCGTATGCGGTGTATCACAACCACTCGATATACTATGCGAACGTGTTTGGGGTGGGGGGTGACCACATCACGAACGACTTGGCGCTCGGTTTGCGCATTTCATTTGCGGAGGCAGAGGAGACGAAGTGTACCTATGCGCGACTGTTACGAATGAGCGAGAGTGGAGAGAATGCGCAGCGGATTAAAGTTAGTGGGACTGACCGTAAAGCGCGTATGGTGTTGCGTCAAGACGTGGAAATGATTATTGATTCGCGGGTAGAGGAGCTACTCCAGTTTGTACGTGACGATGTTGAGCAGCGCCAGTGTCGGGCGCGGATCACACGCGGCGTCGTGTGCACGGGCGGGGTGACACATTTACACCGCTTTTTGGAGCGTGCGGAGAAGGTGTTTAACATGCCGGTCCGGATTGGCATTCCGCAACTTTTTTCGCCACACGACAGACACCCGGGATTTGCGTTTTACGCGGAGCGTTTGGAGCATTTGCGCGATCCGGCGTATGCGACGGTACTTGGTCTGGTTCGTTATGCAGCCATCAATGAGCTGACGGCGCGAGAAACACGGAAGTCGTGGTGGCAAAGACTATTTTCGCTGTCATGAGAGGTGTATATGAGCAACACAACGATTTCAGTTCAGGTTGTGGGGATAGGGGGTGGGGGAGGAAATGCAGTGGATCATATTGCACGTGCGCACCGGGGCAACAACGTGACGTACGCGGCGATCAATACGGATGTGCAAGCGCTGAACGCGCTTCAAATTGCGCAGAAGATACAAATTGGCGCACAGTTGACTGGGGGGCATGGTTCAGGGGCGCGGCCTGAGATAGGGCGGCAGGCAGCGGAGGAAGATTATCCGCGCTTACGGGAGCTTTTTCAGGCTTCGCACTTGGTATTTTTAGCAGCGGGTTTGGGAGGAGGTACAGGGACGGGTGCGACACCTGTGGTAGCTAAGGCAGCAAAGGAACGAGGTGCACTTACGATTGCAGTGGTGACCAGACCATTTGCTTTTGAGGGCGCACGGCGAGCAGAGATTGCCGAACAGGGACTGATAGAGCTTCGTCACGCCGTGGATACCATCATTTGCATACCCAATGATCGCGTGATCAAACTCGCTGACGAAAACATTGGTATAGAGGCGGCGTTTCGGATGACTGATGAGGTGTTGCGGCAGGCAGTGGACGCGGTGAGTGAGTTGGTGGCGCGCGTGGGGATAATCAACATAGATTATGGGGACATAGCGACGGTGCTGCGCGAGCCTGGTGACGCGATGGTAGGTTTTGGCGAGGCAGCGGGGGAGAATCATGCGACGAAGGCGGCGCGTTATGCGCTCACGTCGCCGCTTCTTGAGCGGAACAATATTGCCGGAGCCAAGCAGGTACTCATTTCGATAGCCGCGGGGCGGGATCTTAAGATGAGAGATGTGCAAGAGGCGATCCAATGCGTACACAACGAGGTGCGTGGCAACGCGCATGTGATTTTCGGTGTCACGCTGCACGAAGATATGTCCAACATGGCTCGCGTGACGCTCATCGCCACTGGATTACCTGATGCAGCCGCAGTAGAGCATGGTCGTCCCCGCCCTGTGGTTCCTGCCGCGTTTAAGCCGTTACAAACTACGATGGATTTCATGCCTGCAGAAACAGGCCGCTTCAGTGGACTCGAGCCCACGCTTCTCTCGGGTGTGAACTACGATACGCCGACGTTTATGCGCTGGGGGCGGAAGCTCTTGTCAGATGCGGCGTGAAAAGAGAGACAAGTACGCGAGGCAGAACGCCTGAACGGTCAAAGGGGCCACGGGAACCTTTGGACAGCGAGGTTCGAATTGTACGAGTAGCGTGAAAAGCAACTGGGGACGCCGCGCCGTAGCAGGACGTATAGGCGCGATACATGCTGACCAAGTACCTGGGTATGGAGTACGAGTGAGATGTGCTTTATGAAGTAGGAGAATGGGTTGTGAGGTGCTGCAAAAACTGTTGCGCTGGTATGTGTAAGTTGTCGCGTGAGGTTCCGTTTGTTACGACAGAGTGGAACGCGTGGGTGCAAGGGCAACGTGAATCCCGATCGAGGTCCTGCCTCTTATTGCGGTGATGATGAGGGGGGAGAGGAGGCGCCTCACTCGCCAGCAAACAAACGGTTGTGGTGATGGGTGGGGAGGATGAGAAAGGCGGGAGTTTGTGTGTCGTTACGTTTTGAGTCTCGAGCTGACGGAGCAACCGGACGTTTGCTACGGATTGGCGCGCAGGCAACAGGAAGCCGTGGTATTAAGGCCGGTCAGTCAGACAGGTAAAGACAAAACTAACCTGGTCTTGACACAGCGTTTTTTTGGTGGTATAATACGAATGCCCACGATGAGAAGGGTCGGCGGTGCCTGGGAGAAGAGCGTGGCGGCTGCCCCCGGATCGTCGAGGGTGGCAACAGGAACAGGGCTTGACAAGCAGCGGTACTTTTTGTAAGCTGGTGCCGCAGGGATCTTTTACATGTTAAGGATTGCCAGCAATTCACTTTTTCGAGGTGTGACCCGGGGGCTTGACAAAGCTCTTGGGGAATGATAGAATAGAGTTGCAATGGTGACGCTGCCGCAAGGCGGGATGGATTTGCGATGTGAGTCGGGCGTGGTGGAATCATTGCGGCAGTGGAGCCAGCGGTTTTAGCAAGGAAACTGAGAGCCTGAGGTGCGAGCGCGTATGTGCTCAGAGCCGAGGGCTTGACATACGGGGGAAGAAATGGTACCCTATATGTCGCGACTGAAGTAGAAGGAATTGATCTTTGACACGACGAGAGAAGAAGGAAAGCCGAGACGAGTGCGGGAAAGGGCGCGGAAGCGCCTGATCCCACAGTCAAAACCTTTATCAGGATCATCCTGAGTCAAACTTTCTTTACGGAGAGTTTGATCCTGGCTCAGAACGAACGCTGGCGGCGTGGATTAGGCATGCAAGTCGAACGGTCACTCTGTGTAGCAATATACGGGGTGATAG
>JAOACZ010000059.1 GCA_026417575.1 bacterium
AGATGTGTATAAGAGACAGTCCCAGCCCTAACCCAAACCGAATGTGCAGTAAACCTACAACGAAAAAGAATGCCAGCAAACCCAGCGGCAACCAGTTCACGTAGTCCTTCATCGCCGCTACATCCACAAACGTCCACAACGACGCACCATAGTAGACAGCAAAACCCAGTGCACACAACAAAAATAGCTTCCGCATACGTCTCTCCTTATCTGTGCACGTTCACATAACTACTGTGCCAGCTGTTCGGTCTACGCCTCTCGTGTCCCGAGTAACCAGACGCCTTAGTATACACTAACGTCCCTTTTTTTGCAAGATTTGTTATAATAGCGCCGCTTGTCACACAACTGTTCTCAAGCTATGCTTGACACCCCTGAGGACCAACCTCTCTCACTCGCCTCCGCCCCCTCCCACGGAGCAACGCCTCCCGTTGCCTCCCCACACCCTCCATCCTCTCCCCCCAAGCGTCTTGACAAATCTTTCTACGAACGCGAACTCGCCCGCCTGCAAGCCGAACTCGTCAAACTTCAAGAGTGGATCCGCTACAAAGGCCTCAAAGTCGTCGTCATCTTCGAAGGCCGCGATGCCGCCGGTAAAGGCGGCGTCATTAAACGCATCACTCAAAAACTGAACCCCCGCATCGTTCGCGTCGTCGCACTTCCCGTCCCCACCGAACGCGAAAAAACACAGTGGTATTTCCAGCGCTACGTCGCTCACCTCCCCGCCGCCGGCGAAATGGTCCTCTTCGACCGCTCCTGGTACAACCGCGCCGGCGTCGAACGCGTCATGGGCTTCTGCACCGAGGCCGACGTCCGCGAATTCTTTCGCTCCTGCCCCGAGTTCGAACGCATGCTCGTCCGCTCCGGCATTATCCTCATCAAATACTGGTTCTCGATCAGCGATGAAGAACAAGAACGACGCTTCCTCCAACGCCTTAATGATCCCACCAAACGCTGGAAACTAAGCGAAATGGATCTCGAATCCCGCGCCCGCTGGGAAGATTACACCAAAGCAAAAGAAGCAATGTTCGCCCATACCGACATCCGCGAGGCCCCCTGGTACGTCGTCCACGCCGACGATAAACGCCGCGCTCGCCTCAATTGCATCCGCCACCTCCTTAGCCTTATCCCTTACCAAGAAGTCCCACGCCCCCAGTTGACTCTCCCTCCCCGTAAACGCCGCCCCGGCTACGTCCGCCACCCCGTCCCCCTTAAGTGCTTCGTACCCGATTACTACTAATCCCAATGAACCCTCTCATGCGCTTCCTCTTCCACCATTGGGATCACCTCCTTCGCGCCACTCGCTACTCCCTTAAAGGCCTCCGCGCCGTCTGGCGCGAAACCGCGTTCCGTCAGGAGCTCGCTGTCCTTCTCTTCGCCACGCCCCTCGCACTCTGGCTCGGCTCCTCCCCCCTCGAACGTGCCCTCCTCATCGGCAGCTGGCTCCTCGTCATGGTCATCGAGTGCCTGAATTGCGCTGTCGAGGCTATCACCGATCGCGTCGGGACTGAACGCCATGCTCTCTCAGGTCAAGCAAAAGACGCTGGCTCCGCAGCTGTCTTCCTCGCCATCCTCACCGCCATCTCTACCTGGCTTGTCGTGCTTCTCTCATGACCAACTTTACCCCCTCATCCCCCGCCCGCATTCTCATCGTCACCGACGCCTGGTTCCCTCAGGTCAATGGCGTGGTTCGCACTTTCTCAACCGTGGTCGATCACCTCCAACACCTCGGCCACACTATCCGCCTCATTACCCCTGATCAATTCAAAACTGTCCCCTGCCCCACTTACCCCTCCATCCGCCTGGCCGTCCTCCCCGGGCGCCGTGTCGCCTCGATCATCCGTGAGTTCAAACCTCACGCCATCCATATCGCTACAGAAGGCCCCCTCGGCTTCGCCGCACGTAACTTCTGCGTGCACCACCACCTCCCCTTCACCACCTCTTACGCCACAAAATTCCCTGAATACACCTACGCGCGCATTCGCCTCCCCTTGTCCGCCGGTTACGCTGCTATGCGCTGGTTCCATAAACCCTCCCGCGCTGTCATGGTCGCCACGCCCTCCCTTGAGCGTGAACTCCGCTCCCGCGGCTTTACCAACCTCGTCCCCTGGACCCGCGGTGTCGATACCAACCTCTTCAAACCCCGCGATAAATCTTTCCTCACTGCTCCCCGCCCCATCCTCCTTTACGTCGGCCGCGTCGCCATCGAAAAAAACATCGAGGCGTTCCTCAATCTCCCTTTCCCTGGATCCAAATTCGTCGTCGGTGACGGCCCCCAGCTCCCAGCTCTCGCGCAAAAATACCCCCACGTCCATTTCGTCGGCATGAAACACGGCGAAGAGCTTGCCCACTACTACGCTGCCGCAGACGTCCTCGTCTTCCCCAGTCTCACCGACACCTTCGGCCTCGTCATGCTCGAAGCCCTCGCCTCGGGCGTCCCCGTCGCCGCCTTCCCAGTCACCGGCCCCCTCGACGTCATCGGTAATTCCGGTGTCGGCGTCCTCCATCACAACCTCGCCACCGCCGTCCAACAAGCTCTTTCTATCGCTCCTCATCGCTGCCGCGAGTTCGCTCTCCAATTCTCTTGGCAGCGTGTCGCTGAACTCTTTCTCCATAACCTCGCTTTCTTTTCACCTACCCCAAATCTCCTATGAAACATGCCCTGTTCCTCTACGGTGGCTGGGATGGCCACGAACCGAAACAATGTGTCGAACGCTTCGCCCCTTGGCTCGAAAGCCAGGGCTTCACCGTCACTCTCTCAAACTCCCTCGACACCTTACTCGATCTCTCACTCCTCAAAAAGCTTGACCTCATCGTCCCCGTCTGGACCATGGGATCCATTTCCCACGAGCAATCCAATAACCTCCTCGCCACCGTCAAAGCCGGTACCGGTATCGCTGGCTGGCACGGCGGTATGGGTGACGCCTTCCGCTCCGACTGCGGCTTCCAGTTCATGGTCGGCGGCCAGTTCGTCGCCCATCCCGGCGGCATCGTTCCCTACACAGTTCACATCGTCCGCCCAGACGATCCCATCACTCATAACATCCCTGACTTCACCCTCAACTCCGAACAGTACTATATGCATGTCGATCCAAGCAATTCCGTCCTCGCTACCACCACTTTCTCAGGCACCCATGACGACTGCGACTGGATTAAAGGTACCGTCATGCCCGTCGTCTGGAAACGTCGCTTCGGCCTCGGCCGCGTCTTCTACTGCTCCGCCGGCCACGTCGCCAAAGACTTTGATTCCCTAGAACTTCGCACCATCGTCCAACGTGGCCTCCTCTGGGCAGCTAACGCCCTTTGACCTACAATCTTGCCCATTGTGTTGCACACTCACTCATCTAACCTCTCAATACTCACTCTATGAAACCTTCTGATATTACCGTCGGTGTTATTGGCTACGGTGGCGCCTTTAACATGGGTAAGCACCACCTCGAACTCGCCGCACAAGCCGGCATGCGTCCCCTCGCAGTCGCAGAAATCGATCCCCAACGCCTCGATGCCGCCAAAAAAGACTTCCCCGGCATCGAAACCTACTCCTCTACCTCCGCTATGCTGAAAAAATCTGACGTCAAACTCGTCATCATCATCACTCCCCACAACTCCCACGCCCCGCTCGCACTCCAGTGCCTTAACGCCGGCCGTCACGTCGTCGTCGAAAAGCCTCTCGCCATCACAACCGCTCAGTGCGACGCCATGATCGCTGCTGCCAAGAAAAATCACGTCATGCTCTCAACCTACCACAACCGCCATTGGGATGGCTCTATTGTTGAGGCTCTCCGCCACGTTAAAGCCGGCACTATCGGCTCTATCGTCCGTATTGAAGCCCACATCGGCTCCTACGCTAAACCCGCCGATTGGTGGCGCTCCAGTAAGAAAATCTCCGGCGGTATCCTGTATGACTGGGGTGTCCACCTCCTTGAGTATTGTCTCCAGCTCATCAACGCCAAAATTACCGAAGTCGTCGGCTTCGCCACCCGCGGCGTCTGGGCCCCCTTCACCCCTTACAAAAATGACACCAACGAAGACGAAGCAACTGCAATCGTGCGCTTCTCCAACGGCGCCTTCGTCAACTTGCGCATCTCACACCTCGACCTCAATCCCAAACCCGCTCTCCTCGAAATCACCGGTACAAAAGGTACCTACCTCATGGACCACTCCTGGTTCGAAATCATTACCCCTCAAAATGGTAAAACCGTCCGCGTCCGCGGCAATAACCCTCCAAGCGACTACTCTCAGTTCTACAAAAACATTGCCGACCACCTCACCCACCACGCTCCCCTCATCATCACTCCCGAGTGGGCCCGTCGCCCTATCCACATCCTCGACCTCGCTGACCAGAGTGCCCGCAAAGGCAAAGCCCTTAAACCCAAATACGACTAACCCAAAATGAAAAAATCAGCTCTCTCCATCGGCGTCATCGGCTGCGGTAATATCAGTGGCATCTACTGCCGCCGCATCAAGGAGTTCCCTGTACTCTCCCTCGCCGCCTGTGCTGACCTCGACCGCGCTAAGGCCGAAGCGCGTGCCAACGAGTTCAATATCCCCACTGTCCTCTCTCCCGACGAGCTCCTTCTCAATCCTTCCATCGACATTATCCTTAACCTCACTACCCCTCAAGCTCACTACACCATCGCCCGTCGCGCTCTCGAAGCCGGCAAACACGTCTATAACGAAAAGCCCCTTTGCGTCGAACTCCATGAAGCAAAAACACTCCTCAAACTCGCCCGCAAACACCGCCGCCTCATCGCTTGCGCCCCCGATACCTTCCTCGGTGCTGGCCTCCAAACCTGTCGCAAACTCATTGACGATGGCGTCATCGGCACGCCCGTCGCTGCTACCGCCTTCATGATGTGCCATGGCCACGAGTCATGGCACCCTAACCCCGAATTTTATTATCAGCACGGCGGCGGCCCCATGCTTGACATGGGTCCTTATTACCTCACTGCACTCGTCTCCCTCCTCGGCCCCGTCGCCCGCGTCTGCGGCTCCGCTTCCATCTCCTTCCCCACTCGCACTATCACCAGCCAGCCTAAAGCCGGAACCCTAATCACCGTCGAAACACCTACCCATATCCAGGCCGTCCTCGAGTTCGCCAGCGGCGCCTGCGCCACAATCATCACCAGCTTTGATGTCTGGGGCGCCCGCCTCCCCTTCATCGAAATCTACGGCTCCCTCGGTACTCTCAGTTGCCCCGACCCAAACACCTTTGGCGGACCTGTGAAACTCTATGTCCCTGGAAAATATGATTGGGCCGAAGTTCCCCTCATCCACGGCTATGCTGAAAACTATCGCGGCCTGGGCCTCGCTGACCTCGCCTCTGCCATCCGCGATAAACGTCCAGCTCGCGCTAACGGCGACCTTGCCCTTCATGTTCTCGAAGTCATGCACGCAGCCATTAACGCTGGCCGCCTCGGCAAATACATAAAAATCAAGTCTTCCTGCGCCCGCCCCGCCCCCCTTTCACTCAACCAGAACCATTCCCTCTAACCCCCATGCCCCACCCAACCTACCCAACCCGTCCGACCCGTCCGACCTGTCCAACCTGTCCAACCCCCTCACCCTTAACCCCTGTCTCTTATACACATC
>JAOACZ010000088.1 GCA_026417575.1 bacterium
CCGTTAGGTGGTGGAGCGTCGCGACCACCAATTTTCTGACGCAAGCTACCGTGACCAATGAAGGTGCAATCCCCGTGTACGGCGGAGGTTACTGGACAGGTGTCATCCAGCTGGTAAGATACCAACCTTTTGACAGTTTTGGCACCTCTAATACAATTACCTTCCGCGCAGTAGGTGCTTCCCCACGTGCCGAATTTCCACGCAGCCCGGACATTGTTTTCACTGACATCATTACCGTCCCAGAGCCTGCGCTGTGGGGCCTTTCCTTCCTCCTGGGAGCGCGCTACGCCTGTGGGGGGTGCCGAAAGCGAAGCACACCGAGGCTGTTGCACCACTAGGTCCTTCTATGCGCGCGGAGGAGACGAGGGATTGTTATTACCTTGTTTCTCAGAGCAAGGAGAACTAGCTGAACTCAAAACTGGTTCTCGGACGTATGCTTATTTTCCTTTAGGTGGCCAGGCAAGTGCTCCTGAAATATTGAGATTGCGGAAGCAGTACCGGTTTCTTCTTGTACTGCAATGAGGGCGCCGCTGAGACGTACGTCCTCTTCAGCGAGCTCAAATCGCTGCGGCATACCCGTGACAAAGTGGGCGAGCACGGCGTGAATTTCGCGTCCAAGGATGGAGCGGTGAGCGCCAGTCATACCGACGTCGGTGATGTAGGCGGTACCGCCGGGCAGAACCTGTGCATCGGCAGTGAGCACGTGCGTATGGGTACCGCATACGGCGCTGACACGGCCGTCGAGGAACCATCCCATGGCCATTTTTTCACTTGTTGCTTCCGCATGCATATCCACCACAATTACCCGCGCGGCAGCACGCAGCTCTGGGAGTGCCTGCTCGATCGCGCGGAAGGGGCAATCCGCCGGTTTCATAAACACGCGGCCGAGGAGATTGACGACAGCCACTGGCACACCGAGCGGGCTATGGACAACCGTCCAGCCGCGCCCCGGGGTGTCGGGCGGATAATTCAAAGGCCGGAGCACACGCGGTGTACCCAAGGCCTCCACAGCCGACTTTTGATCGAAGACGTGGTCGCCCGTAGTGACCACGTCCACCCCGGCAGCGAACAGTTCGTTGACCGTGTCGGGCGTGATGCCCTTGCCACCGGCGCAATTTTCTGCGTTGGCGACTAGAATATCAAAGGCCAGGCGCCGACGCAAGTCAGGCACAAGCTGGGCGAGGGCGCGCCGGCCGGGCTTGCCGACCACATCTCCTATCAGAGCGATGCGCAGCATTAGCGGGCGTATTCAATCACGCGTTTTTCGCGGACGACGGTGACGCGAATTTGGCCAGGGAACTGGACTTCATCCGAGACACGCTTAGCGATCTGCCGCGCGATTACGAGGGTTTGATTGTCATCGACTGTGTCGGCATCCACGAGGACGCGCAGCTCGCGTCCCGCTTGAATAGCAAAGGCACTCTGGACGCCGTTGATCTCGAGTGCTGCCTTTTCGAGCTGTTCGATCCGTTGCAGGTAGAGTTCGTAGGACTCACTGCGCGCGCCCGGACGCGCCGCGGAGATCGCGTCTGCGGCACTCGTGAGCACTGCCAGGCGGTTTTCCGGGGCGACTTCATTATGATGGGCGGCGATGGCGTTGATAATGTCACGCGGTTCGTTATAGCGCCGGGCAAGATCAGCACCAATGGCGGCGTGAGCGCCTTCGACTTCGTGGTCCACGGCCTTGCCAATGTCATGGAGGAGGCCGATGCGCTTGCCTTTGGTGATGTCTTCGTGCAATTCGGCGCACAGGGAGGCCATGATCCGAGCCACTTCGAGGGAGTGATGCAAAAGATTTTGACCGTAGCTGGTGCGGAATTTGAGGCGGCCGACGAGTTTAACCAGCTCGGGGTGCAAGCCGGTGATACCGAGCTCTAGCGCCGCCTGTGTGCCGGTTTCTTCGATTTCGCGGTCCATTTCGCGGCGGACTTTGGCGAGGACCTCTTCGATGCGAGCAGGGTGAATGCGGCCATCGGCGATTAAGCGCTCGAGCGTGCGGCGGGCGATCTCGCGCCGCACCGGGTCGAACCCGGAAATAACGACGGCATTGGGTGTGTCGTCAATGAGAATCTCCACGCCGGTTTCTTGCTCAAGAGCGCGGATGTTGCGGCCCTCGCGCCCGATGATGCGCCCTTTCATGTCATCACTAGGTAGTGAGACAGAGCAGACGGTTGTTTCGGCAACGTGTTCCGAGGCGCAGCGCTGAACGGCCTGAGCAATAATGTCACGCGCGTGGCGATCAGCTTCCTCAAGCGCTTCCTGCTGTTTGCGGCGAATCAAAGTGGCGGCTTCGTACTCCACCTCGCGTTCGAGCTTGGTCATGAGGCGTTGAGTTGCCTCTTCGCGGCTCAACCCAGCGACACGTTGAAGAGCTTGTTCTTCTTCTTCGACCAGTTTAGCGATACGTGCGCGTTCGGCGTCGAGGGCCTGGCGTTCGCGTGCGAGCTTTTCACGTTCTTCGAGGAGGGCTTGTTCTTTTTGTTCGATCACATCCAGGCGCTTATCCAGGCTTTGCTTTTTCTGCTCAAGCCATTGCTGTTCTTTTTGCAATTCAAGGCGCTGTTCTTTGGTGCTCGCTTCAAACTCGGCGCGGAGGCGGTGGAGTTCATCGCGGACTTCCAACTTCCCTTCGCGGACGATACCTTGCGCTTCGCGGTGGGCTTCTTCAATGATCTGGCGTGCGCGCTGCCGAGCCGATGCGACCTGGCGCTGGCTCCACAAATAATGAGCCAGGTAGCCGACGATCGCTCCTATCAGCGCGCAGCCTGCAATCAAGACTATGGTGGTCATCATCGTTGCTCCTTCTATGTTATGTTACACTGCGGTGTGCCATCCTGCGGGGCTCACCACAGAAGTGAGACGGTAATCAGTAGGTGCCATGGGCACCAGCTCGACGAGTTGGCACGAAAAGGCCACTCCGACGGTGTCTGGGGGCGAACCAGCGGCGCGCAAAGCGCGATCGTAATAGCCGCCGCCGCGCCCGAGGCGCCCCCCATGCAAGTCGAAGGCCACGCCGGGGACAAGCCACAGGCGCGGGGTGGGCGTGGTGTGCAAGTCGCAGGCAGGTGTGCAGTCTGGGCGCGGCTCGCGAATGCCGAAGTGGCCGGTGAGAAAGGCGGCTGCGTCGAGGCTGCGAATGGCGTGCCAGCACAAATCGGGCCCGACCACGCGTGGGACGAGCACCGTCAATGAACGCGCGAGGCCCGCCGCAATCACGGGCGTGACATCCACTTCGTCTGGCAATGGCAAGTAGGACACTAGCGTCCGTGCGGCTGTCCAGGCAGGATGCTGAAGAATGTGTGCACAAATCTCAGCGCTTTCCCGCAGGCGCTGCGCCGGACTCATCGCTCGACGCTGGCCGAGTATGTGCGCGCGCAGCCGCGCTTTGTCGTCGCCATTCCGCAAGTCGTTCTGCAATTTTGGCCTCCCAGCCTTGTTGGGTCGGTTCATAGTACCGACGCTCTTGTGGTAAATAGTCTTGGGGGACAAAGTGACCTTCGTAGTCATGGGCATATTTATAGTCCTCGCCGTGACCCAATTGTTTCGCCCCTTGGTAATGCGCATCACGAAGATGGAGCGGCACCTCCATCGTGCGGGCGGAGCGCACGTCTTCCTGCGCCTTGCACAGAGCCATGTAGGCGGCGTTACTCTTTGGTGCGCAGGCAAGGTAGACGGTGACATGCCCCAAATTAATTTGCGCCTCCGGCATTCCTACGCGCTCGACAGCTTCAAACGCAGCCACCGCTTGGGGTAACGCCAACGGATCAGCACAGCCGATATCTTCACTGGCGAAAATGACCATGCGACGAGCAATGAAGCGTGGGTCTTCGCCTGCCTCCAACATTTTCGCCAGCCAGTACAGCGCGGCGTCTGGATCGCTGCCGCGCAAGGACTTGATGTAGGCGGAGATGGTGTCGTAGTGCGCATCGCCATTGCGGTCATAGACGATATGCTTTTTCTGCAGCGACGCCTCAGCATCTGCCAGGCAGACGCGTGGCGGGGTATCTGGCGAGCGCGGGGCGGATTCGACCGCCAGCTCCAATGCGTTCAGCGCTACGCGCGCGTCTCCATCGCACGCGGTGGCGAGGAAGCGGAGAGCCTCCGGCTCGACCTGGGCATGGTAGCTGCCTAGACCGCGTTCCTCGTCGTGGAGGGCGCGCTCGAGGAGGGCCACGATGTCGTCTTCGGAGAGTGGTGTAAACTGAAAGAGGCGAGAGCGCGAGAGCAAGGCGGCGTTGAGGGCGAAAAACGGATTTTCGGTCGTGGCACCAATGAGGAGGAGCGTGCCATTTTCGACAAAAGGCAGGAGGACGTCCTGCTGGGCCTTATTGAAGCGGTGGATTTCGTCGAGGAACAGGACGACGCCGTGACGCCCAGTTTGCAGGCAGCGCTGAGCAAAGTGAATAATCTCGCGCACATCAGCGACGGTTGCCGCGACGGCACTAAGGCGGCAAAACGCGCGCTGGGTGGTGCTGGCGATAACTTCCGCGAGAGTGGTCTTGCCACAACCAGGCGGGCCCCAAAACACCGCGGAGGTAAGCGTATCGGAGCGGATGGCGCGTTCGAGCAGGGCACCGGGCGCCAATAAATGACGCTGGCCAACGACTTCCTCGAGCGTGCGGGGGCGCATACGATAGGCTAGGGGCGGGCGCGGGGGTACGACTGAGCCGCGCGCGGAGCCGTTAGGGGGTGCTGCGTGGGCCTGGGTCGCGGCCTCTTCGGTGCCGAGGAATAAGTCAGCGCTGTAACTTCGGTCGTTCTTCTGGGACACAGTTTGCGCCCTGTTGGTTGCGGGCACGTGGCGACGTGCCCGCACCGGCGCTGGCAGGATGAGTTTTTAGACAGGACCCCGCGCGTGCCGTCTGTATGGCGTGAATGAACCCGAGACCAGGTGGGTGCCGTGCCAGACTTGTGCGCCGTCCCGCACGAGGCGGGCATGGCCCTCCGCCTGGGCACCAGGCTCCCGTACAAATCGGTGTTGGTTCAAGCGTTGCCTATACATAACGCGCACCGCAGGGTTGTTCGCGTTCTACACCATCCTTGTCGTTTCTCGTCATCCGGCCACGCCGGTCGTTCGCGCACGTGGGCGAGGCGTCATGCTGCGCCCGGTCATGCTTTCTTCTAAGACTTATTATACCGAATCCTGATAGAAAACGCAACGCGCGGGGAGGGTAGTGGAGAGCTTGCAATTTTGGGGTGCTGTTGGTATAATACGCACTGATAAGCGGCCCGTTAGTCTAGTGGCTAGGACGCATGGTTCTCATCCATGAAGCAGGAGTTCAATTCTCCTACGGGCTGCCATCTTCTTTTACGGCGCCCGTGATGGCGCGGCCGGGAGTACACGTGTAAAGACGGAGTGAGTGAAGTGGTATGTACGAAGCAAGCGACTTAAAAAAAGGGTTGAAGATCCAAATTGATGGAGAGCCGTACATTGTTACGGACTTTGAGTTTACCAAGCCAGGGAAAGGGGCGGCAATCTACTGGGCGCGTTTGCGCAACATGCTAACGGGGGCGAGCATCGAGCGTTCGTTTCGCTCCAACGACAAGTTTGAAGAAGCGGATTTGACGGCGGTGCCGATGGAGTATTTATATTTTGACGGGCACCATTACTGCTTTATGAATCCGCAGACGTTTGAGCATCATTTGGCAGAGGAACAGGTGATTGGCGAGAAGAAGGGATTCTTGGTGGAGAACACGCCGGTGGACGTGTTATTGTTTGGTGATCGGATTATTGATGTGACGCTCCCGCCGTCGGTGGTGCTGAAGATCGTGCGGTCGGAACCAGGGGTGCGAGGTGACACAGCGACGAATGCGACGAAGCCGGCGGAGTTAGAGACGGGGATCACGGTGCAGGTGCCGTTGTTTGTGAACGAGGGGGAATACATACGAGTGGACACACGGACGGGGGAGTACATAGAGCGGGTGAAGAAGTGAGCAGATGAGCGTGGTGGGTAGGGGAGGAGCGGGGGGCGAGCCGGCGCGGCCGGAGGGATTGGCAGCGCTGGCGGCACGGCGGGAGCGGTTGGAGCGGCGCGCACACGTGATCCAGGCGGTGCGCGCTTTTTTTCACGCGCGCGGCTTTTTGGAGGTGGAGACGCCGCTATGGATGCGGGCGCCACTACCGGAGCGCTACATTGACGCGATACCGTGCGGGAGGGGTTTTTTGGCCACGTCACCCGAGCCGCACATGAAGCAGCTGCTGGCAGCGGGGTATGAGCGTATTTTTCAGATTAGCAAGTGTTTTCGCGCGGGGGAGGCAGGGCGGTTGCATCATCCGGAGTTTACCATGCTGGAGTGGTATCGTGCGCACGCCGGGAGTGCAGCGTTAGTTGAGGATGTGCAAACGTTGGTGCGATACGTGTGCCGGAAGGTGTTAGGAACGGGGGAGTTAACCTACCAAGGGCGGCGCGTTGATGTGGAGGGGGCGTGGGAATATGTGAGCGTGGATGAGGCGTTTGCGAGGTATGCGTGTGCAGAGCTGAGGGCGGAACCTGACCAGGCGTGGTTTGATGAAACGCTGGTGCGGCAGATCGAGCCGCAGTTAGGCCTGGAGGTTCCGACAATTATCTCTGGGTATCCGCGAGCGTTTTGCCCGATGGCGCGGGCGCTGCCAGGGGTGCCGGAGCGGGCAGATCGTTGCGAAGTATACATTGCAGGAGTGGAGCTGGCGAACGGGTGTGCGGAGCAGACGGACGTGGCTGAGCAAGAGGCGGCGTTACGGAGGGAACGCGAGATACGCGGGGCGCGTGGTGCACACGTGTATGCCTGGCCGAGCGCGTTTCTGGCGGCGGTGCCGTACATGCCGCCTTGCGCTGGCATGGCGCTTGGGGTAGATCGGCTGGTGATGCTGTTGTGTGATGCGCCGCGGATCAGTGACGTCATGGCGTTTTGTGAAGAATGGTATAATAGCGCGTGATGAAAGGGTGGGGTTGGATATGCGTGACGAGCGTGCTGCTGGGCGGTGTGGGTAGTTCGGCAGCGGAGGATCCTGTAGCGCTGGTACGGCGTACGTTTGCGGATGGATTTTACGATGTAGCGGCCCGTCAAGCAGACGATGCTTTGTGCGCGGGTGTCACTGCGGTGCAGAGCAATGAGCTACTGGTCCTGGCTGGTCGGAGCTACTTAGCGATGGGGCGGTTAAGCAACGCCGTAAATGTTTTGCAACTGGTGCGGGGCGAGGGCGGGGCGCCAGAAGGGTACGCGGAGGGTTTGTACTGGTTGGGGCAGGCATACGAGCAACAAGGCGACATGCCGCGGGCATTGTTTTCGTACGAGGCGGCGCTGAGCGAGGCGCCTGCGACGCGGGCAGGGCGCGAAGCGGCGATGGCAGCCGCACGGATTTACTTGCGGCGTGACCAGGCTTCGCGGGCCTATGGAGTGCTTTCCAACGCGGTAGCAAGGGCGGGAGGGGAAGCGAGCGTAGAGCTTCACTTTGCTTTGGGGCAAGCGGCTTTGGCGTGTCGCACATTTGCGGAGGCACGGCGCATTCTCGAATACGTGCTGGCATACACCACGGATAGTGTGCTACAGGCGTATGCGACGTGTGCGCTAGGGGCAGCGGAGTTAGCACTGGGAGAGGCCACGAACGGAGTAGCACGTTTGGCGTCACTGTGTGCTACGCCGGGCCCGGCGTTGGCACAGGCTATGGCGCGCTATTACCTCGGTCATATGGCCCTCATGCGCGGGGCGACGAACGAGGCGCGGGAGTGGTTGCTGCCGAACGTAACGAATCACTGGCATGAGGGGGAGGAAGATGGGCGAGTAGTTTCGGTGCGCACGGGGTTTCCCATTGCCGACAGTTTGTTACTACTTGGGCAGATGGCACTCACGACCGCGCCGGCCGAGGCACGCCGGTGGCTAACGCGTTGCGTGGGGGAATATCCGCAGGCAGCGGTGAGTGATCATGCGACGCTAGCACTGGCGCTGTTGGACGTGCAGGAGGGTGCGGTGGAGCGGGCGCGGCAACGCGTGCGCCCACTCACCCAGCATGAGCGTCAGGATATCCGAGTAGCGAGCTTGCTCTTGGCCGGCGATCTTGCACGGGCGAGCAGCAACTTCAACGAAGCGGCGGAATTGTATGTGGCGGCGGCGGTCTTAGCGTCGAATGAGACGGCAGGCGCTGAGGCGCAGTTGCGTGCGGCAGCTGCTGCGGGCATCCGCATGTATCGCCTCCAACACATGCATTACGATCTGAAAAAACCGATCAAGGCACAGGTGGCCAACTATACCGCCCAACTCAAGGAT
>JAOACZ010000110.1 GCA_026417575.1 bacterium
AGATGTGTATAAGAGACAGGGGGACGTGCGCTGGCTCATGAAAGGTCTCCGGTAGGTAGAGTGGGATGGAGCTTTTTCTGCCGACGTTCAGCAGCGCGCTGGAGGCGATTCCACGTGCTGGCGAGGCCCATGGCGGAGCGGACGGCGTGGATTGTTTCGGCAGCGATAGCACGCATACGCTGCGTGCCGCGAACAATGATTTCGTCGACGAGGCCAGTATCGGCCTGATACTTGGCGTAGCGAGCGCGCATGGGGGCGAGGAAGTTGTTCAACGCACGAGCGAGTTTTTCTTTCACTTCGACATCGCCGACGCGGCCCGCGCGGTAGCGTGCCTTGAGCTCTTCGACCTCAGCTTTGTTAGGGTTGAAGGTGTCATGGTAGATGAAGACAGGATTCCCCTCGACGGTGCCAGGGATATCGGCGGAGATGCGTTTTGGGTCGGTGAACATACCGCGGACTTTTTTATTGACGGTTTGTTCGTCGTCACAGAGGAAAATGCAGTTTCCGAGGCTCTTGGACATTTTGTCTTTGCCGTCGGTGCCGACGAGGGTCGGGACATCGCCCACGAGGACCTCGGGGATGGGGAAGACCTCGCCATAGAGGGCATTGAAACGCCGAGCGATCTCGCGCGTAAGCTCGACGTGGCTCTCATTATCTTTGCCAACGGGGACGAGATGGGCACGAGGAAGAAGAATGTCGGCGGCCTGAAGGACGGGATAGCCCAAGAGGCCGAAGGGAATTTCTTCGTCGGAGAGGTTGGCGGCGCGAGCCATGTCTTTTATTGAGGGGATGCGCGAGAGACGATTAACCGTAACGAGCATTTCGAAGATCAGATTAAGTTCATAAGTTTCGGGGACGGCGGATTGGAGGTAGATGGTGACATGGTCGGGGTCAATACCTGCGGCAAGGTAGTCGAGGACGAGGCCGCGGCAATTCTCGCAGATTTCAGCGATATCGTCGCGGGATGGGCGAGTAGTGAGCATGTGCAGGTCGGCGATGATGAGGATTGTGTCATACTGGTATTGCAATTCGACACGTTTTGCGAGGGAGCCGACGTAGTGGCCGAGGTGGAGGCGGCCGGTGGGTCGGTCGCCAGTAAGAATACGTTTACGTGGTGCTACGGAGTCCGTCATAGGCTGAGAGTTACCTGGATGAAGAAGAAAGCGTTGCGGCGCCTGACGCCGGTTGGCCCGTGGGGAGGCGCCAGGGGGGATAAAAAGCACAGTAGAACAATGTGTTGACGCAGGCGGCGAGCGAGCCTAGGAAGGTAAAAGAAAAAAGGGCGAGCGCATGGCGTAGCGCCATTGCACGAATCGTAGCATGCCCCAGGCCGAGGAGGTCCCAGAGGCTACTGACGTACAAAAGGGAAGGCAAGAGCAGTCCGAGGCAGGCGAGGATGGCCGCAGGGAGTGCATAGGGCCAGACCAGCCAAAAGCCACGCCAGGGAAGGAGTGCGCCCGCGCGCAGCGCAGCTTGTACGCCGCGCTGCCGGCCGAGGACAGCGACGGGAACAATGAAACAGTGCTTGGCAACGACGAGGAGGGGCAATGGTGCTGCACAAAGCAGGACGAACGTGACAGCGAGGACCTGTATTCCAGTGCCTGTAACACGAAAGAGTTGGGCAGCGGCGCGACAGAAAAGGCCTGTACACAGGGCGTAGACCAACAGCAACACCCAGAGGGGAAGGCAAGCCATGCCAGAACTCCAGGCAGCCTGCCACCCGGCGTGGAGCGCCTCGCTTGGGGAGGGAATGTCTTCGATGAGCGCGGCTGCAGTAAACCAAGTGATGGATGCCATGCCCATGCCGAAGGCGAGGATACGGACGGCACCAATAGCGTATTGAAGAAGAACGATGAGGGTTGACGTCTCTGGTTGTTTCCAGAGCAATGCTTCGCACAGGCTGGAGACAGCGAGCACGATGGCTGGGAGGAGCATGAGGAGCGGCCACGAGGTAAGGCGCTGGAGGTAAAAGCGCCCCGCCCAGGCGACAGTCAGGCCGGTGTAGGGGCGAGCGGGACGAGCGATGGCAGAGTTAGATGTCACAGTCTACATCAATGAAGAGGGTTTCGACATCGAAGCGCGTGGGGAGGTGCGTGAGCAAAGCTTGAATTCCCAGGCGTTCGGTATAGTAATGCCCGGCGAAGGCAGCATTAAGTTCGAGTTCTTTCAGGGTGTGATAAGCGTGAAGGCGGGGTTCGCCGGTAATGAAAAGATCAACGCCTGCGCGCTTGCAGGCGGGGATGGCGTCACAGCCTGCGCCACTGACGATGCCTAGGGTACGGACGTGATCGGGACCGAAGTCGTAGACACGGGATTGTGAGCCGAGGGCGGTGTCGAGCGTGTCAATGACCTCGCTGAGGGGCTTGGGATGAGAGAAGGAGCCAACGACGCCAATGGGCGTACCGTGGTATTCAGCGAACCATTCGACGAACTTTGCCCCGAGGAGTTGGAGGAGGCGAATGTTATTACCGATTTCGGGGTGGGCGTCGAGGGGGAGGTGGGCGGCGTAGAGGGAAATTCCGCGAGTGAGAAGGGTTTTGACGCGGGCGAGGTGGGTCCCGGTGAGAAGCAAGGGGGAGCCCCAGAACAAGCCGTGATGAACGATAATCATGTCAGCCCGGGCATCGGCTGCGGCGGTGAAGCCTTCGAGAGAGGCGTCCACTAGGCCGGCGATGCGTTTGACCTGGGGGTTGCCTTCAACTTGCAGGCCGTTTTGGCTGTCGTCTTTAAACTGAGCCAGCCTAAGGTATTCGTCGAGGTAAGCGGAGATGCGGAGTAGGGATTCCATGGCTAGCTTTGCAGGGCTTCGAGATAATGCTGAGCGTCGAGGGCGGCCATGCAGCCGGTACCAGCCGCCGTAACAGCTTGTTTATAGACGGGGTCCATGACATCGCCGCACGCGAAGAGGCCGGGGGTGCGTGTGGCAGTGCTTCGCGGCTGGGTGATAATATAGCCTGCGGGGTCGAGCTCAACGAGGTGTTTGAAGAGGGCGGTTTGGGGGTCATGGCCGATGGCGACGAAGATACCGTCGCACGAGATGGTTTCTGTGGCGCCGGTTTCGGAGTGACGGAGGACGGCGCCGGTGACGGATGTTTCGCCCAGGATATCGGCGATGACGTAGGGGACACGCCAGGCGATCTTGGGGTGGTTACGGGCCTTTTGGAGCTCGACAGGGGCGGCACGGAAGTAGTGGCGACGGTGGACGATAGTGACCTGGGAGGCGAAGCGCGTGAGGAAGAGGGCGTCCTCCATAGCCGTATTGCCGCCACCAACGACGAGGACGTGTTTGTTGCGGAAGAAGGCGCCGTCGCAGGTGGCGCAGCCGGAGATGCCGCGGCCGTAGAGACGTTTTTCTGCGGGGAGGTCGAGGCGTCGAGCCACGGCGCCGGTAGCGGCGATGACGGTACGTGAGCGAACTTGGCCGGAGGGTGCGGTGATAAGGAAGTGATCGGCAAGGTGTTCGACGCGTTCAACGGCTTCGGTGCGGTAGCGAGTGCCGAAGCGCTCGGCCTGCTGGCGGAAGAGCTGCATGAGTTCTGGGCCACTGAGAGGGGTTGGGAAGCCGGGATAATTTTCCACTTCGTAGGAGACAATGAGCTGGCCCCCGGGTGTAGTGCCCTCGAAGACGAGCGGGTTGAGCATGGCCCGTGCAGCGTACAAGGCGGCAGTGAGCCCGGCGGGGCCGGAGCCAATAATGACGACACGCTCCATGTCAGTGGGCGTCATTTGCGCGTGGGGAGAGGGGTGAGAGACTCGGCGAGAAAAGAACGGAGGAGAGTAGGGAGGCGTGCGAGGACACTAGCGAGCGGTTCGTGAAGCGTGGCGCCGGAGGCGCAGAGATGGCCGCCGCCTCCGAGTTGATGGGCGAGGAGGCCGACATTGATAAGAGGGTCTTTCGAGCGGAGGCTGAGGCGCACGCGACCGTCAGGTTGTTCGGTGACGAGGGCGGCGATCAGGACGGAGTCAATTGCCCGGGCGACGTTAATCAAGTCTTCGGTGTCAGCTTGGGTTGCGCCAGTGGTGTGAAGCATTTCAAGGGTGATATGCATAATTGCAATGCGGCCTTCGTCGTGGGACTCCAAGGTGGCCAACATAGCGGCGAGGAGGCGTGTAGCTGCAAGGGGGACTGATTGGTACACGTCGCGGGCGATGCGTGCCGTATCGAGGCCTTGCCGGACGAGGCGGAGAGCGAGGGCGAAGATGCGTTCGTCAGCGTTGGGATACGTGAAGCAGCCAGTGTCGGTGAGAATACCGGTGTAAATAGCTTCCGCGATCGCAGGGGAGAGGGGGCAGGCCAGGAAATCGAGGAGGTCACAGACCATAGCGGCCGCAGCGCCGTAGGAGGGATCACACCAAAGGAAGTCAGCTTCATGGGCGCCGGCGACGTGGTGATCGATGACAAGGAGTGGGGCGCCGGAGCGGTGCAGCGAGTGCGGCAGAGCGATGCGCTGTGGGTCTGCGGTATCGAGGATGACGATGAGATCGGGGGGGTCGATCGGCGCGGTGGGGAGGAAGTGGTGAGCGAGGAAGCGGTAACGAGAGGGAATGGGCTCAGGCATGAGGATGGTCACGGAGGAGCCGAGGGCGCGCAGACCGAGGCCGAGGGCAGCCATAGCGCCGAGGCAGTCGCCATCAGGGCGGAGGTGGCCGCCGATGAGGACTGTGCGGGCGGCGCGCAGGCGCTCAGCCGATGTCTGGCATGTCAAGAGCTGCATTCGCGGGGGCTGCACCGGGTGCTGCGCGCAGGGAGGCACAGGCTTGGTCGAGCAACCGCTCGACATGCAGCGCCTGCTTTAGTTCTTCGTCAAGTTCAAAGATTAACGCAGGGGTGTAGCGGAGGCGCACGGCACGAGCCAAGTGCATGCGGATGAATCCGCGGGCGTGGATCAGTTTGCGTAGGGCATGTTGCTCGGCCGTGGCATCACCGAGCACGGTAAAGAAGACGCGTGCGTGTTGCAGGTCCTTACTCACGATTACGCGCGATATGGTGACCCAGCCCAAGCGTTCATGGGAAAATTCGCGCTCAATGATGATGCTTAGCGCGCGTTTCACCAGCTCGTTCAAGCGCACGACACGGGGCACGGCCATAGGAACACCTCACGTGGTCGCAAGTGATTCACGTTCAAGCTTAAAGGCGTGGATGCGGTCGCCTTCTTGCACGTCGCTAAAGCCACGCAGCAAAATACCGCAATCGAAACCGGCGCGGATTTCGCGGACCTCGTCCTTGAGGTGCTTGAGCGACTGAATCTCACCTTCAAAGATCTGCTGACCCGCCCGGAAAACGCGGACACGATTGCTGCGCTGCACAACGCCGCTGAGTACATGACAGCCCGCAACCGTACCCACTGACAGCTTAAAGATGGCTCGGACTTCCGCCACGCCTGTTTCTACTTCTTTGAACTTTGGCTCAAGCAGTCCTTGCAAGGCTTTGGCGATTTCTTCGGTGGCATGGTAGATGACATCGTAGGACTTGATATCAACTCCTTCGCTTTTTGCCAGCGCGAGGGCAGAATCCTGGACGTCCACGCGGAAGGCGACAATTACGGCATCACTGGCCGAGGCAAGGGTCACATCGTTGTCGGTAACAGCACCCACGCCGCTGTGGAGAACAGTCACTTTGACATCACCGCCGGAGAGGCGCTCGACTGCGCCGCGCAGGGCTTCGGTGGTGCCTTGGGTATCGCCTTTGATGATCAGGCGCAGTTCCTTTACTTGCTCGCTTGCCATGCGCAGGCGGAATGTCTCCAAACTAATTTTTTGAGTTTCGGCATGACGCTTGAGACGTTCTTCCTCGCGGCGTTGTTCGACAAGCTCGCGGGCATGGCGTTCGCTTGTGGCGACGCGGAATTCGCTCCCGGCGGTGGGCAGGCTATCGAAGCCAAGAACCAAGACAGGGTCAGACGGACCGGCAGAGTCGACGGACTCGCCGCGATAATTGAGCAGCGTGCGCGCACGGGCAAAGGAAGTGCCGCTGACAATCGCATTACCGCGCTGGAGGCGCCCCTGTTGGACGAGCAACGTGACCAGGGGCCCACGATGTGGGTCGAGAACCGCCTCGAGAACAACCCCAGTAGCTGGGCCATCCGGGCGGGCGCGCAATTCGAGCAGATCGGCCTGGAGGAGAATCATCTCGAGGAGTTTGTCGATGCCCTCACCCGTCAACGCAGAGACGTTGCAGCAAATCGTGTCACCACCCCAAGCTTCGGGAGTCAGACCGCGCTCGGCGAGCTGAGCCAGCACGCGATCGGGATTTGCGGTAGGCAGGTCAATTTTGTTGATTGCCACCATGATGGGTACTTTGGCTGCGCGGGCGTGGTCAATAGCCTCGAGAGATTGCGGCATGAGGCCATCGTCGGCGGCCACGACCAGCACAGCGATATCGGTGACACGGGCACCGCGTGCGCGCATGGCGGTGAAGGCTTCATGTCCTGGAGTGTCAATGAACGTAATGGTGCCTGCGGGAATTGTGACTTGGGAAGCACCGATATGCTGCGTGATGCCACCAGACTCCCCTGCTGCCACGTTGGTATGACGAATCGCATCGAGCAGGGACGTTTTGCCGTGGTCGACATGGCCCATGAACGTGACTACTGGCGGGCGCTTGACCATTGTTTCGGGACGGACTTCTTCCGCTTCTTCACCGAACGCATGCGCCTCGAGCGGCTCTTCCTGTTGCGCGATCTTAATTGGAAGATTATTTTCAAGGGCAAACATTTCGATCGTATCGCGGTCGAGCGTTTGATTGATGCTGGCCATGACGTTCAGACGCATCAGTTTGGCAATCACATCGCCGACCTTGATGCCCGTGGCCTGAGAGAGATCGCGCACGGTGATGGGGAGTGTGATGACAATCTCACGTGGCCCGGTGGGTACAGGGGGACGCGGTGCGCCCGTTCCATGCCGCATTTTGCGCAACTTACGGAGGCCTGGGACATTGACTGGCGTGGAACGTTCGGCGAGAAGCTGGCGCAGCGCGGCACTTTCTGACAGGCGCGGGCGATTAATCAATTCATCACGATTCTCCACGCCTAGAAAGAGCGGTTTTTTGCGTTTGGGGCGTTCCTCTTCGAATTCCTCTTCTTCGCGTTTGCGCGCGATGCTTTCCTTTTGGGCGGCGTGGAGGGAGTTTTTGAGGTCGTCTGCCAAGGAGGGCTTCTTCAAGCGCGCGAGAGGCACGGTTTCCGCAGGCGCGGCCTTCGTGGGCTTCTCAACCGTTGTGTCCTTCTGCGAGACGCCTACTGGGGGAGGCGGCGGTGGGGGTGGAACCGATCGGGCTTTGGGAGCACCTGTCTCTTATACACATCTCCGAGCCCA
>JAOACZ010000192.1 GCA_026417575.1 bacterium
GGTATTAATACCGCTGATAAGCACGATTGAGCGAGTGAGTGCGGACGGGGCGATGGTGACGCGGTTTATGATGCGGGAGATACGGCCGTGGTCGCCGTGTTGGATTGTGGCGACGGGGGAGGGGCGATTAGTGGTGGGAGATGCGAAGAATGATCGGGTGTTGCTATTGGATAGTTTAGCGCGGCGGGTGGCGAGTTGGCCGTTGGTGCGGGTGCGTGATCAGGTGGGGTGCGCGCGGCCTGAGAAGGGGTGGTTGCTGATGGACAAGGAGGAGCGGACGATAAGCTGGTACGGGCGGGAGGGGGTGTATGAGGGGACGCAGCGGCTGCCGCGGAGGTATGAGGCGGTAGTGATGCCAGAAGAGGAGCGGTTGTGGTTGTTTGACACGGGAGCATGGGTGTGGCATGAGTATCGGGCGATTGAGTAAGCGGCGGGGCGTGCGGGCAGTAGTATTTGGTGTGGTGGGGATTGTGGTGGGTTGGTTTTTATTGCCGCCGTTGGTAGCGGATACGCGGGTGGTGAGGTGGCTGATAGCGCGATATTTAGGGCGGGAATTGGGTGCGCATGTAGAGGTTGGAAAGGTTAGTGCGAGCAGCTGGCGTGGGGCAGTGGTGGTGAGGATTGGGACGGTAGATGTGTATGAGAAGGGAAGTGATAATTTTGTAGCGTACTGCGAGAGGGTGGAGTTATGGGTGAAGCCGTGGTGGCTGTTGGTGGGGCGAGTAGTGATAGAGCCGGTGCGGATAGAGTTGGTTGAAGTAGAGCTTCCGACGATGGTGGTGCAGCGGATGCTGATGAGGCGTGGGTATTTGAGTGGGGCGATATGGGAGGAGCCGGTAGCTGGTTTACGGCGGACGCTGGGTTTGCGGGGTGTGGTTGGGCGGGCGAGGTCGTCGAAATCAGGGTGGGAGGTGGAGCTGAGGGGAGAGTGCGGGGAAACGTTGCTACGTGGGGGTAGGTTTGAGGTGGCGTGTGTGCATGATGGGGAGCGACAGGAGACGAGGATTGAAGGTTTTACGCTGGAGGGTGAGCGGGTAGTAGAGAAGCATTTTTTTGACGGGCGGGAGATGCGGGTTGTGGAAGTGAGCGCACCGGTGCGAGTGAAGGTGATAGGGAACGTACGGGGGAGTGAGGTGACGTTATCACCGATTGAGGTGAGGTTGGGAGGCTGTTGGCTGACGGGGCGGTTTACGGTTGATGGGCAGAACATGGGGATGCGAGCGAGGGTGGGGGGGCAAGGTTTAGAGACGTTGGTGTTGGTATGGCCGGGATTTGCGCTGAGCAGTGGAGTGGAGCGGATTGAGGGGGGAGTGACGAGCGAGAGTGAGTTACACAGTGGGCGATTAATCACAGAGGGGGTTTTGAAGGTTGGCGCAGGGGTGGTGCGTGGGGTGCCTGTGCGCGAGGCGTCGGTGACGTTAGAGATGGTGAATGATCGGATTAGCGCGTTGAACATGGCGGGAGAGGTATTTGGTGGTTTCCTGGCGATGAGCTTGTTGGAGAGCGGAGGTTTGACGGGCAGTAATCGAATGTTGCTGGGGCAGGTAGCTGTTCGAGGGTTGGATTTAAACGCGTGTTTGGGAACGATGGAGCGAATTCCAGCGACAGCGGGAGGGGAGCTATATGGGAGGTTTTCGTTCTCTGTGACCAATATGGGGATAGGGGCGTTTTTGCGCCGGAGGGTAAGCGAGCTAGGCGAGTTAGAGGGGGAAGGGACGGTGGTATTGTCGAACGCGTATGTAAGTTACTTTGGTGGAAGGCAGTGGGAAAGTGGTGCGGGGGTGCCTAGGGCGGCGAAGCAATTTTTGGGGTTAGCGGGAGTTTTGACGGAAGCGGTAGGGGGTGTAGCGCTTTTGAACCGACTTATCAAGCCGGGAGAGTATCGAGGTCCGCAAGCGATACGGGCGCGGTGTGTGGTAAAGCATGGGGAAGTAGCGACACCGGAATTCAGTGCGGAGACGCCGTTTGGGCATGTGAGGGCGGAGGGTGTGTGTGCTGGTGAAGGTGTTTTACAGTATCGAGTACGGTGTGAGCTGAATGAGGAAATTTCAGCGAAATTTGCGGAGCATCCGGTATTATCGCAATTTTACCGTGATGGGGTGTTAGTAGTGCCGTTGAGTGTGAGTGGAACCGTAGGAGAGCCGCGGGTGAGGTTGGACTTGACGGAGGCGGAGCGGCAGGAATTAGAGGAACGGCTATTAGCGCTGGTTACGGAGTACGTAGCGGGGAAGTTGGGACAGACGAACGTAGCGAGGGTGGTAGGGGAGGGTGGGAGAGTGGGGACAGAGATTGAGGAGGCAGTTCGGAGCATTATGCGGAGGTTATTTTAATGAGGGGCGGGTGGGGTTGGCGAGTAGTAGTGGGAGGTAGATGGGTGGCGGCGTGGCTGGCATGGGCAGGGAGCGGGGGGAGGGCGGAGAGCCCGCAAGTAGTAACGCGAGAGGAGCAAAGAGAGCCGGCGGGGCTGCGACAATTGATTATGCGGTCCGAGCCGGTGTTATTTCCAGGAGTCGTGGCGGGTCCGGCGTTATTTGTACGATTGGCGCGCGAGTGGACATTTGCGGATACTGTGTATGACAATCGGGTACCTGTGCGGAAGATAGGACAGGTGCCTGCGGGGATCGTGGTAGATGCGACGAGTGGGCGAGTATTGTGGGCAAAGAACGCGCGGACGCCGATGCAGATTGCGTCGCTGACGAAGATGATGACGTTACTATTAGCGGTTGAGGCGTTACAGCGTGGGGAAATTGAGTTAGAGACGCCGGTGACAGTGACGCGAACGGCGGCGACGATCGGGGGGAGCCAAGTGTATTTAAGGGAAGGGGAGACGTTTGCGTTGAGCGAGCTATTGAAGACGATTATTATTGCGAGTGCGAATGATGCGGCGCAATTAGTGGCGGAGCGGCTGGGAGGGAGTGCGGAGGTGTTTGTGGCGCGGATGAATGAGCGAGCGGGGGCATTAGGGATGAAAAGCGCGCGTTTTTACAATGCTCACGGGCTGCCGATGGGGAGTGGGCGGAACGTAGCATCGGCGTTGGACGTAGCGTTGTTAGCGCGGCAACTAGTGAAGTATCCGCTGGTGACGCAGTGGTCATCGACGTGGGTAGACAGGTTTCGAGGGGGTACGTTTACGTTGTACAATCACAATCGGTTAGTGAAGACAGTGCCGGGGTGTGATGGGTTAAAGACTGGTTACTATCGAGCGGCGGGATATTCGAACGCAGTCACGGTACAGCGGGAGGGGGTGCGGATGATCGTGGTGGTGTTAGGGGTGGGGGACCGGGTGACGCGAGACGAGGTAGCGAAGGAGCTAGTGGAGTGGGGGTACCGGCAGCGTGCGGGGCTGGCGGCGAGGTAAGTGAGAGGTGAGGGGAGGGAGGTGTAAGGAATGACAGTTAGCGTAGCAGTTGTGACAGCGAACCGTGCGCAGGTGCTGGATGCGTGCCTTGGGTCGTTAGAGCGGAGCGAGTATCCGATAGCGGAGTTGCTCGTATTTGACAATGGGTCGCGGGATGAGACGCCGGAGCTAGTGGGGGCGAAGTATCCGCGAGCGCGGTTGATACGGCACGAGCGGAACATGGGGTTAACGTATTGTCACAATCGGGCGATGGAGGAGTTTAGGGGTGAGGCGTTATTTTTGCTTGATGACGACAATGAGGTAGCGCCGGATATGCTGGGGTTACTGGTGAAGTATTTGGAGGAGCCGGGGCATGAGCGAGTGGGGATAGTGGTACCGCTGGTGATGGACTATTACAATCGGCAGGTGGTGGTGGTACCTGGTGGGCACACGTCGTTGTGGTCGGGGAGGAATATTTTGAATCCGAAAGAGGTGGAGGAGGGGAGGAAGTATTATACGACGCAGCGGGTGCCGAACTCGACGTTGATCAGGCGAGTTTGTGTGGAGCGGTTTGGGCTGATGGATGAGCGCATGTTTTCGACGTTAGCGGATGAAGATTACGTGCGGCGGATGAATCGAGGGGGGTGGGAAGCGCACGTAGTGATAGCGGCGCGGACATATCACAAGCAAAAGGTGGTGGGTGATGTTGCGCGGCGGTACGGGATGACGAATCCGGCACGTGTGTACATTTTAGCGCGTAATCGCACGGTGTTAGTGCGGCGTTATGCGCGGTGGTATCAGTTAGTGGTGTACCTTACGTTTTGGCATACGGTGTATATGGCATTTTACTTAGCGGTATTGGCGGTATGGGTACGGCGAGTGAGGTACGTGGGGGCGTACTTGCGCGGGGTACGTGACGGGTTTCGGTATGTATTTACTGGGGAATTGCCGCCGCTGGAGTACGTGCTGAAGCTAGCGGAGGGCAGGTGAGCTAAGGAGAGGGCGAAGAATAGTTATGTGTGGGATATGCGGATTTGTTGATCGGGCGGGGAGGATAGGGGAGCCGGTGGGGGTATTGCGGCGGATGAATGACACGATGGTGCATCGTGGGCCGGACGACGCGGGGTGGTGGGTGCAGGGGAGGACGGGGTTAGCGATGCGGCGGTTGAGCATCATAGATTTAGAGAGTGGGCATCAGCCGATGAGCAACGAGGATGGGACGGTGTGGGTGGTATTTAACGGAGAGATTTACAATTTCAAGGAGGTACGGGAAGAGTTGAGGGGACGTGGGCATGAATTTCGGACGCGGAGTGACACGGAAGTAATTGTGCATGGGTATGAAGAGTTTGGCGAGGAGGTATGGAAGCGGCTTGATGGGATGTTTGCGGTAGCACTTTACGATGTGGGGAAGGATCGGCTGATGTTGGGTCGTGATCGGACAGGGAAGAAGCCGCTTTATTATTATGACGGAGGGGAGGCGTTTGTATTTGGGTCGGAGCTGAAGGCGGTGTTAGCATTTCCTGGGATGCGGCGGGAGATAGACAAGATAGCGCTGCAACAGTATCTCTTGTGTCATTATGTGATTACGCCGCGCAGCATCTTCAAGGGGATCAAGAAGGTACCTGCGGGGCATTACATGGTGGTGGAGAGGGGTGAGGCGAAGGGGCCGTGGGCGTATTGGCGGTATAGATTTGCTGATCCGCCAGAGGAGCGGAGTGAAGAGGAGTGGTTGGAGATGGTGGATGAGGCGTTGTACAAGGCTGTGGAGCGGCGCTTAGAAGCGGATGTACCGTTAGGGGTTTTTTTGAGTGGGGGAGTGGATTCGAGTTTGGTGGTGGCGGAGATGTGTCGGGCGCGTGGGGCAGAGGGGGTGCATACGTTCAGTGTTGGGTTAGACGATCCGGCGTATGATGAATCACGCTGGTCGCGGTGGGCGGCGCGGGTGATGGGGACGCGGCACTGCGAGTTGCAGTTACGGGTTGACGGGATGTTGGAGGTGCTTGACGTGGTGATGGGGAACATGGACGAGCCGATGGGTGATTCGTCGATTATTCCGACGTATGTGATATGCAAGGCGACGCGGGAGCATGTGAAGGTAGCGTTGGCAGGTGATGCAGGGGATGAGGTATTTGGGGGGTATCCGAAGTATTTTGCGCAGCGATGGGCGAAGGGGTTAGAGCGGGTGCCTCGGTGGGTGCGGCGTTGGGCAATGGAGAAGCCACTCTCGTTGCTTCCGTCGCCGGATGGGAGTGTGTTACTTGGGCAAGGGAAGGTAGGGGCGTTTTTTCGGTACATAGACATGCATTATGCATTGCGGAATCAACTGTGGGTAAGTCCTTTTACGCCGGGGGTGGTGAGTGAGCTATTGGGGGTGAGATTAGAGGATGAGGCGTTAGCACCGATTTTTGGATATGCGGCGGGGTATGAGGGGCCAGATGATATAGTTACGCGCAGCATGTATATGGACTTTTGCACGATATTGCACGACGATTTTAATGTGAAAGTGGATCGGGCGAGCATGCTGAGTTCGTTGGAGGTACGGGAACCGTTTTTGGACACGGGGTTAATTGAGCTTGCGGCGCGGATGCCATCGGATTTGAAGGTGCGGGGGATGCAGACGAAGTACTTGTTGAAGAAGCTGTGTACGCGGTACTATCCGAAGGAGTTTGTGTATCGGAAGAAGTGGGGTTTTGGGATACCGGTGAAGCGGTGGATTCGGGGTGCATTACGGCGGCGATTTGAGGAGACATTAGGGGAAGGTGCAGTGCGCGCGGCGGGGCTTGTAGATGCGGGGATAGTGAAGCGGCTGTTACGAGAGCATGTGAGTGGGGCAGGAGATCACGCGGGTGCGTTATGGAATTTGTTTGTGCTTCACGAGTGGCATGGGCGGTGGGGTGGCAGGCAGGGAGTGTAGTTTGAGGAGGGGGGTTAGATCTTTATTGCTTAGGGTTGGGTGCTTATGAGGGGGAAAAGGTGGTGGGGGCGATTGGGGGTTTGAGGGTTGGGGGAGGTGAGGCATCGAGGAGTTGATTAGCGGCGTGGAGGACGTCTTCGACGGGCAAGTCGCGAATACAGGTGTAATTGAGGCGAGCGTGGCAGAAGGCGGGGCGTGGGCTGTAATAGAAGCAAGGGCTACAGGGGAGGTCGCGGCGGACGATGCGATGAGGTACGTGCCAAGGGTAGAGGCTACGGTAGTTAGTGTAGGCGAAGATGGCGACGACAGGGGTTTGGACAGCGGCGGCGACATGCATTAATGCAGCGTCATTGCAGATCATGAGGGAGCAGCGTTTAATGAGGGCGGCACTGACGCGGAGGGGGGTACCGTTGACGGGGATGACATGGGTGGGGCGCTGTGAGAGGATGGAGATGGAATGTTTGAGCTGATCTTCGTCGGGCGTACCGAAGACAAGGATTGTGGCGTTACGTTGGTCAACGAGGGTACGGGCCAGGGTGGCGAATGAGGAGGCGGGCCAGCGTTTCATGATATGGTTTTTGAAGGTAGCTGAGCCGGGGTGGAATGCGATGAGGGGGCCATGGGAGGCGGCGTGAGCGGTGAGCCAGGATTGAGCGAGGGCGTGGTCTTGGGGTGTGAGGTGCAATGAGAGCGGGCCTGGGTCGGATGGGCGAGGGACACCGAAGAACTGAAGCAGATCGAGATTTTGTTCGACGACGTGACGGTTTTCGTCTTCCCAGACCCAATAACGTTTGATGAAATTGAGGTTGGGGAGGTCGAGGTGGTGATAGCGGTGGCCAACAGTGCGGGAGCAGAGGAGAGTTTGGATGATGTTGTATTCCCAACGATTAGCTGGCAAGGCGACGACGGAGGCGTCGTAGCGGTAAGCGCGGAGGCGGAGGACGTCTCTGAGTGAGCGGAGTGGGGATTGGCCGAGGAAGTTGATGAAGAAGGTGTGGCGGACAGCGGGGTGAGATTGGAAGAGAGCTTCGGCGCTGCGGAACATGACGAGGACGTCAATAGCGAGTTGGGGGCGTGCGGACTTGAGTGCGACGAGGAAGGGAGTGAAGGTGAGTGCATCGCCGATACCGGAGAGGCACATGCAGATGATAGAGCGGGCGCGTGCGAGAGGTGCATCCATGGGGTAGGAGGTGTTGGTTTAGTTTGCAGTGGGGGGCAAGGCCTGCCAGTAGCGGACGGTACCGTCTTGGAAGAGAGCTTTAATTGTGAAGAGCTCGTCTGGGGAGGGTTTGCTGGGAATGGGGGCGAAGTGGAGAGTGTAGGTGTCACCTGCGGGGAGGGGGAGGATGGGGGAGGCGGCGCGGGTATGTGGCCAGAGCCAACGCCAGCCGGTGGTGGTAATTTCGAGTGCGGCGAGGGGCATGCGGAGGGAGGGGTCAGAGATGCGGATGACCCAATCAGGGGAGCGATCTGGGGCAGGGGGAATGGAATGGCTTACGCGGTCTTCGTTTTGGCCGTCGAGCCAGAGGCCGGCGGAAGCCCATTCAGCGCCGTTGGCGAGAGCAGTCCACTGGACGAGAGTGCCATCGGGGAAGAGGGCTTCGACTTCGTAGCGGGTGCCGGGGCGGGCGAATTCGGGGTCGAGGTAGAGGCGAGCGCCGTCAGGAGAGAAGACGACATCGAGAGGGAGAGATTGCTTGATGTCATCGTCGGTGAGGCGCGGGGAGAGCCATTTTTGGCCGGTGCGGGCGACAGTCCAGCGGTATGGTTCAGCCTCGCGGAATTTATTGTGAGAGACGGCGATGCACCATGGTTGGAGGGCGTTGGTGGTAGAGCCAATGGAGATAGCAGAGAGGTGTTCGTTGACTTGGCCGAGCCACTGGACTTGGTCAGAACGGATTTGATGGAGGCTGATGACACCCCAATTGAGCATGGAGCCATCGGGGAGGACAGCGGAGACGTAGAAAGTATCGCCGGCGCGTTCGGTGGTAGGCTCGAGGAAGAGGTCCATGCCATCACCGGCGGGTTGGGCGAGCATGCGGCGTGCGGAGGGGTCTAGGAGTTTTTTACCTGGGGCGGCCCATTCCCAGACGGTGTTGGCGCCGCGGACGGTCCAGCGGAGTGGTGAGGAAAGGCGTGGGGACTTTACGCGCAGACGCCAATCGCGGACGCCGTTGGGTTTTGACTCGCTCATACCGACGTAGTCATAATCGGACTGACCGAACCACTCGCCGCCGGTTGCCCATTCGCTGCCGAGGCCGACGACCATCCAGTGAGCGAAGCTGGCGTCGGGGCGAACGACACGGAGGATGAACTCATCGCCACCGCAGGCGAGGACGGGGTTGATGGCGATGAGGATACCTTTGGAGGAGAGGGAATAGTAGAGGGGTCTTGCGCCGGGGGTGGAACTCCAGTGTTCGAAGCAGCCACCGCGGTTGATACGGCTGCCCATGTGGGAATAGGGGAGCCAGACATCGACGCGAGCGACACCATCGCGAAGCCAGGGGTGGTCGACGGAAATGAGCCAATCTCTGACGCCGTCACCGAGGGGTTCGCGGGGGCCGAGGCGGTCGTCAGGGCCTTGGCCGAGCCAGCGAGCGCCATCGAGCCAACCTTCGCCGTTGCTGACGACTTTCCATGAGAAAGTTTTGGTGAGACTGATGACGGCGGTGACTTCGAAGATGTCACCGGGCCACGCGAGCAAGGGATCGAAGAAGAGGTCGAATTGGTTGCCGACCTGGACGACATTGATGAGAGTATTTTGCCAGGCCCATCCACTGAGGTGAGGGGCCCACCAGTAGCCGGAGTCGACGAGGCTATACCAACGGCCGCCGCGAATGCGCCATTCGGCGGGGGTTTGGCCGGCGAGGCGGTCAGTGACGATGCGGATGTGCCAATCACGAATGCCGTTAGCGCAGGCGACAGAGCCGGTGCCAACGGTGTCGCGGGTGGGGCGGAGCCATTCGGCCCGCTCGAGGGCGAAGAGTGGGCAAGGAAGAACGAGAAGGAGGATGAAGAAAAGCAAAGCTTTTATGGTAGTCATGGTGGTGGATGCAGAGTGGGTGAAGCAGGTTGCTGGCAAGGGGGAGCTGGGACCAGAGGGATTACGTTACCGTGAAGGACACCGCGACAGGTGATCAAGGAGTTTGCGAGCGTTTGAAGGGCTTTAGCAGGGCCGAAGAGGACGATGACGCGGAGGGTATAGTCGTCGTGAAAGGGGTAAGCGGAGTCGGAGACGACGAGGGTGCGCTGAGCGGAGGTAATAAGTTGGAGGCGGCGGAGGGTGAGTGGGGAGCGGTTGTGGAGGACGAGGCCTACGACTGCGGCGATAGTACGAGTTCCGCCGGCCCAGTCGCGGTCTACGAGGTAGCTCCGGACGATTTCGCGTAGTGCAGCGGAGCGATTGCGATGGTGCGCTGCCTTGACGAAGGCGTCAAAGCGCTCAAGGAGACCGGGTTCAAGAGAGACACCGAAGCGAGTCATCCGGGGCATGGTGGGAAGCCCATGGAGGTAAAGGACACATACAGAAGTAGTATAGGTGATTCAGGGGGAGAAGTCAAGTAAGGTCAGTGTCCAAGTTCTGGCGAGCAGAGTCGGAGGGAGTGGGCTGGTGGCGGTTTGAAATGAGAAACGACGTGGCATTCTGTCGCACGGCGTTGCCTTGCGTCGATTCGTGATGCGGTTTCTGGGCCGGATG
>JAOACZ010000165.1 GCA_026417575.1 bacterium
GTCACAGGGCAGACGCCAAACAGTGGTGGCCGACCATCCCTGTACGGCCGCGACAATCGAAACGGGAGCATTATCAACCCCCGCGCGGTCTGTCGGAGAATGAAACGCGCCCATTGAGTGGTGAGAGTGCAAGATGCCGACGTAGCGACGCGCGTCGAAGACCTCGCTTGCCTCTACGTACGCGGCCGTTACCTTTTGCCGCGGTACGTAAAAGTCTACGATGCGCGCAATGCCCGACTCCAGATCGCACACACCACTCAGGAAAACGCAGAACTCCGTTTCTATAGCCGCCACCGCGTGAGCGACTTCGTCAAACACATCTGGGGGACATATCACCACCCCCCTCGCGGCGCGGGCCAAAGGGCACGATGTGATACGATTACTGTTGAACATTTTCCCCTCCCGATGGATTCGGATTCAAGGGTATCCTCACCACTCCAGGGAGTGGTATCCCCCTCTCGATATGCCGCAGGATATGCTCCGCGGCGTAACCGGCCGCAATCATGGCATGGTGCGCGGCCGGCGCGTTGCGGTATCCTTCCGCGCGCCCAAAGCCCACCGTGTTGGTGAGGCTCACCAACACCTCACCTGGCAGGCCATCGTTGCCGATTAGCAAATCGTATGAGGCGCGGATGTACTCCGCGCCCTTGCGACGCGCAACATCGAGAAATTGTTTGCGCGTGCTGCTGGATGCATCGGTCGCATCAATCACTATATCGCAATCGGGGATGTCGCTTGCGCGGGTAACATACTGAGGCATGGCTTTCACCCCGCACACGCGGAGAGCAGCCGCTTTGCGCAGCAGGGTTTGGCCGAAAATATTAACGGCGGGGAGGCGGGTGGCTCCGCCACCATCCAGGGTATCCCCATCGTACACTACGACGGGAATCCCCCATCGCTCCAGGGCGATAGACAGATAAACCCCCACCCCCCCACCGCCTATGATAAAAACCTTCGTTTTCATGCTCCCTCCCGCAAAAAAGAGAGGGAGGGGGGCTGCTTGTGCTGGCATGGCGCCGTAGCTAACCCCTCACTCCCTCTCACCCGCTAATCGTTCTACCGCGCGCCTCCCTTCGCGTCGACCGCGACGGTCACGTAGGTTGCGCCCGCGGTCATTTCGCGATTCAGGGCTTCCTCATCCCCGACTTGCACGATACTGCCGTCGGGGCGCCGGAGAACGATCAGGTAGGCTCCCAGCCCGCGGGCCTGGGCTTCTGCGGCGGCCTTAGCCGCCACATCGTTGACGCTGAACGCCATTTCACACCTCACTTTTTTGTATTGGGAGCGTATCGGCGGTCGCTCCCTCACCGCATCTGCCCGTACTATAGCACGCTTCTTGACTTTTGTCAATAGGCGCAATAATGAATTTTTTACAGGCTTTGATGCGGACAAGCTGAGTGCAAGCGAATTATTCTGCGACGGAGACAGGAAACGCGCGTGACGGCGGCGGGGCGAACGCGTGCAAAGTACTGGTACCACAGGTCACGCGCAGTGTCTCGCGCCAACCGCGGCCGCGCAGTTCGCCTAACC
>JAOACZ010000057.1 GCA_026417575.1 bacterium
CCCTACCACACCACCTAATACTCGTGTCCTTCTCATCAGTTCAGCGGATAGTGCGGCCCCTGCTGTGGGTCGTAATCGTCAAAATCTTGCACACTCCGACAGCTACAGCTACAACAACTCCGCGGCAGTACCGGCGCTATCCCCCACGCGCAATACTTGTCCCCGTCACTGTCATTACACACCGTCTTGATCTGGCGCCGCCCCCATTCGTATGGAGTCGTCAGCACCACCACCGGGGCAAAAACTCCCGCATCACACGATAACCACATGTATCCCTCGTCTCCCCACCGCGGCCCAAAACTGCTCCGCACCACCCACACCGCTCCTTCCCCGTATGCGTTCGTCTCCCACCCCACCACAACTACCATCTCTTCCCACTCCGGCACGCCCACAGGTATCACCCCGTACCGCACAAGAAGCCGTCGTAGCTCATCGTTACTTATCCCATTCGTTACGTAACCTCCCCCGCTCCGTACCACCCACTCCTTCCAATCCTCACACCTCCTCACTTCCCCGCCTTGCCCCCCAGAACGAACCACACACCCAGTCGGTATCACACCGCTCTCATGGCAGTACTGCACCGCACGAAGCACATCAACTCCATTCCCACCCCACGCCCCGCTTAGCTCTACCAAATCCTCTTCCGCAAGCGTCACGTCCAAGTGCTGATTGTAAAAAATGTTCAAATTGCACTCCAACGCCGCCACTAACGCATACGCCTCGCTCTCCCCTCCTATTCCACGATCCTTCACTGGTGTCAGCAAACGATACCCATGCCGCAATCGCCAGTTCATTCGTGGTGGCCACGCCGGCGGCCGCCTCCGCGCCTCACGCGGCGGATTTGTCCGCAGCGTGTATAACCCCCCCGCGTAGTACTCCATCCCCTGTAAATTCGGCAGAAGCCCGCTCCCCTCAGCTCCCCTGAATAACCGGCACTTCTCTTCGTAGCTCAAGCACCCCTGCGGCGTCAAGCCTGCTCGCCACGTCTCCGCTCGTTCGTTTAATTTTGCCACCTTCCACTCGTGCTGTCGCTTACTTAGCTCCGCCTTATTCTTTCCCATATCTCTCATCACCCAGTACAACCTCCTCACCTTCACCCGCGCCTGCTCCACCTGTACAACCACCTTCATCGGTTCCACTCCCGCTAACCCACATGTCTCCTCACAATGCCTGTCAAAACCATGTCTGCCCCTCCCATTCATCGCACTCTCGCTTTCCAGTACCAGGTACCTTCTTCCCCCGCGATCTACCAGCACTAACCGCACCACACTCGCATCACCCATAAGTTCCACCTCTGCGTCTACTCCACACCCGTAAACCTTACCCCGCCCACTGACCAAAATCTCGCCCGTCGCCGAAAAATCTCGACCGATTTCCTCAACCACCTCCCCAGCCCCACCATTAGTCAACCGAAACACACCAGGATCTACCGCCACCGCTTCTTCTCTCTTCTCTGCCCCCCCACCTGCCGCACTCGCACTTACTTCTGTCTCTTATACACATCT
>JAOACZ010000078.1 GCA_026417575.1 bacterium
ATACATGAGGACCCCATTCCAATCAAGTCATATTTCGCTAACTTTGATCGCTCAAGCCGTACTAACCAGGACCATCCACATTTTACCTCATCGAATATGTACTCGCTGCAAGTCAATCACCACTTCAATTTCCCAACGAGAGATGTATGTCGCGGTTGCTATTCCTGTCACCAGACTCAGTGGTTGTTCTGCTGTCTACATGGTTGGTTAGCACGCTCAACCTCAACTACAACCTGATGCCGAATACTATCGCCGAGATCCATCATCAGTCGTATCAGCTTTGACCGACTATCCCGCACACAACTACCGAGCGCTTTAAGCCTTACGAGATAACTCTCCGCTTTCGCGCCGACTCCTTCAACGTTGATCGTGTCGCAAGGCGTATTCAAGGCATATACAATAGAATTCGCCGGACTGCTCGATCCCGATCCCGCTCTTCGCAGGTGATTCCGGCCCGTCACCAGCATGCAAAACCTGAAAACCTCGATTAGCCCACTCACGCGCCTCAATGATGCACTTGACCAGCTGCACTTTGAGTCGTACGTCGACCCGTTGCCACTCATGTCAGTAAATGTGCCCGCACCGCAGCTAAACGGTTCGTAAATCGCAATGCAGCGTGGTGCTCGCACACACCTCAGCTAGCACGACCGAGTTAACGTTTGTCACATTACCTTTCTCCATGTTCTGCGCCCTAAACTCAAGGTTATCTGGTTGTGACCGTGGAGATCGCCCCCGTACCCCCGGCTACAATGCTATCAGCTGACTATATCACACCCGCCACGCAAAGGTCGTTAACAATTCCTGCTTAATTCTCACAAAACTACTATTATGGACACACGTGCCTCTCCACCATCTCAAACTCAACATTCCTGTAACCCCAACAATCACAACCTCACGCTGGCATTCATCCGCATAACTCTACTACCACCTTAAATATACCGCCTCGCCAGGCCTGGTGTCCGGCGTATATGTTTCCGTAGTTTCTTTCCGTGAACCATTTTCTTCCCCCGTTTTTTTCCTCCGCCTGCCTCCGCGCGTCAGCAGGTACCGTAAAAATCATCTTCTCTCACCACATCACAAGAAGCTGTTTTCAACCCCTGGTAATATTGGGACTGCTGCATTAGCGCTATCGCCAATGGAAAACCCCGCCAGGGCATCCACAACCTCAGGATATGTGCCAGTAGGGCTATCTCAATCATGGCCACCCCATTCCATCCGTCGCGGCGGACGTCCATCAACGTCCCATTCCAGCCCACACGTTAGTTCTGCGCGAGGAAACTCCAAATTGTGTGCACGGAACCACGAGCGTCTGCGCCATGCATTTCTACTATCGTGACCCTCCTTCTGCAAACCTGCTCTTGCCTGCCGGACATTCCCGCACCTCATTGCTGGATCTGGCATTACCTCCTTAGTTCGTCGCAGAAAATTTGACCTGGAGAAGTACTTATGCTATAATAACTTAATTCAACACCAAGGAGCCCCCCATGAATCCAAGGGTCGCAGTCAGCGTGATAGTTGGTGCGTGTGTAGTGTACGTCCTCATGAGCGCATGGTCTGAATTAACAGCTAATCCTGTACCAGCACAGTCTTGTGCCCAATACAGCAAACTCACTTCACTGGCTCCGCTCGCCAGGAACAACGACATGAAGCTCAAAAGTGCCAAAGCCAAATATCGCTACCAAAGCGACTCAGTCGAGGATGCCGAGCAAATGTGGATAACAGCCGCCGAAACGCCCACTGCCTACTCCTCCTTTGATCAGATTTCCACCATCCGCATGCGCAGCCGTAGGGCCGGTTACCCTGATTCAATTGACCATCAGTTTCGTATTAAGCCCTCTGGTATCACAGCCGGTGGTTCCGCGTACAAAGGCCGCTTTTTCCCGTGGGATACTCTCTCGGATAGTCGCATCTTAAGCAGTGGAAGCGATCATAAGTACGCCAGCGGTATTTTTAAAGCAAAGATTCTCCCTGACAAAAATACAGGCCAGTATCGGCTCATCTTCTTGTACGCCGTAACCTCCGCTAGCCGCCTCGGCGAAATGGCTGAAACTAATCGCTTCGATGAAATGAAGGCTCGGCTAGCTGCAGTTAAAAAGACCAATGGAGTGGTTGCCACCGAATGCGCCATGACACTGAACGGCCTCGAGCAGCATGATTATGCCGGCCAGGTCAATTACAAGGCTAACGTCAATAGCGCTGCACTGAAAGTGCTTAAAGCCCCACCTCCTTCCACCCTCTCGTCTCACCTGCAGTAACTGCTACCGGCGGCGCCGCGCGCGCCACTCGCGAATCTTCGCCGCTGACCACGTGTTCAGTACATCGTCAGGTGTGCACCACGCTCGCCGTGCCACCGTCAATCCAAAGCGAATATTATCCAGTTCTAGTTCACAGTGCGCATCTGTGTTGATGCACACAGGTACCCCAGCCCGCCGCGCCATGTCCGCATGTTGCTCATTCAGATCTAAGCGGTGCGGAGACGCATTTATTTCCAACGCCTTATGATACGCACGTGCCGCTTCAATCACGGCGTTCATATCTACCGCGTAGGGCAGCCGTTCCCCAATTAAGCGTCCCGTCGGATGTGCAATACAGTCCACAAACGGATGTTCAATCGCAGCAATCATCCGCCGCGTCATTTCCGCTTCACTCAACTCTGTGCTAAAGTGCAGCGACGCAACCACAAAGTCTAGCTCTCCCAAAACTTCATCAGACAAATCAAGTGAGCCATCGCGGAGTACGTCTACCTCGATCCCTGCAAAAAGATCAAAATCAATTAGCTCTCGCCGAATCGCCCTAATCTCCTTTATCTGCGCACGTAGCCGCTGTTCGTCCAAACCGTGCGCGATCGCCACCGCCTTCGAATGATCCGTAATCGCTAAATAACGATACCCTCGCGCGCGTGCTACCTTAACCATACCACGTATGTCAAGTGCTCCATCTGAAGCCGTCGTGTGCACATGCATATCACCTTGAATGTCACCACGCTCAACAAGTCGCGGCAAGGCCCGCATCGCTGCCGCCTCAATCTCTCCGCGGTTCTCGCGCAGCTCCGGAGGAATCCATGGCAACTCCAACGCTGCGTACACCTCCTCCTCCGTCCGCCCTGCTACCATCTTTTCCTCTCGGAATACTCCGTATTCGCTCAGTTTCAACCCGTACTCCTTTGCTCGGCTCCGCAGCGCCACGTTGTGCTCCTTTGAACCAGTAAAGTACTGCAGCGCCGCCCCAAAGCTCCCCGGCGGTACCACGCGCAAATCTACTTGCAGCCCACCTTGCAACACCACGCTCGCTTTCGTGTCCCCCTGCGCTAATACGTCCTTCACCTCCTTATATTCAGTAAATGCCGCGATTACGTCCGCCGGCGACCCGCGTGTCGTCGCAAGTACGTCCAAGTCTCCCACCGTCTCGCGCCCACGCCGATAGCTTCCCGCCGGTTCAAGCTCCCTAATTCCCCCTACCCCTCGCAAATGTGCCAAATACGGCGTCAAAACTGCTTCCGCTACCGCCCACTGCACTCGCCCGGTATGCAAACTCCGATACTCTCGGATACTCTTCAGAATCTTTGCCTCGCTCTTCTCGCCCATCCCAGGCAAACCCCGCAACTGACCCGCTAATGCCGCCGCCTCAAGAGCCTCGACCGTGGTAATGCCCAGCGTCTCATACAGCAATTTCACCCGCTTTGGCCCCAAAGATGGTATATTTAAAAGTTCCAGAAGACCCGCAGGGAGGCTCCCCTTTAATTCCTCATATTCCGTAATCGTACCCCGCTGGCAGTACTCCACAATCTTCTCATGCAACCCCTTGCCAATACCCGGCAAGCGGTCGAGTGCCTTTGGATCACGTACCACCAACTCCCCGATCGGTTCGCTGAGTTGTTCTACAACCCGCGCCGCGTTGCGATACGCACGCACGCGAAACACATTAGCCCCTTGAATGTCCAGGATGTCTGCAATCGTGTTAAAAATGGCCGCTAACTCACTGTTCGATGGCATCGCCTGCCCCCTTCCGCATCCGGTCACTACCTGTGCTCAGCCATCAAGAACGCCGATCGCGGCGGTACCGCGATCACATGATGATCCGCCCCCAATGCATACAGTGGCGTCGCCGCCGCCCGTGAGCCCGCAACGTATACATGCCACGCTCGCCCCTCCGGAACAGCATAACTCCATGACATCGGCGTCGGATTGATCAGCACTAAGGCCCGACGCCAGCTGTCACCAAGCGACATCCCGTCGAGCTCACACACGATGTACGGAGGCTTCACGACACCAAAAAATATCCGCTTCTCTACCTCCGTTCGCGTTCGGTTGCGAAATAAAGGATGTGCCTTCCGCAATGCGATCAGCCCGCGATAGTACTCGTACAGCGGGCTGTATTCCGCTTTTAAAGTCCACCGTACATTGTTGACACGGTCCCCCAAATTGTACGAGTTGTGCTCCCCAAACTTCGTCCGGTAAAACTCTTGACCCGCGTGCAAGAACGGGACCCCCTGCGCCAGCAACACCAAAAAAGCCGCCAGGCGATCCTCTGCAAGCCGATCCTCCTCACTATGCTCTGGCTGGTGCGCCCGGCTCACATCCGCAAGCTTGTCCCGTAATGTGCGATTGTCATGACATTCAACGTAATTGATCGATTCAGATGGCGCTTCTGTAAACCAATCACCACTTCCACACCAGCCACCCTGAATCTCCTCCCGCCCACGCCCATCATACACGTACCCAGGCGAGTTGTCGAACACATTCCCCACAATCGCGTTGCGATACCTATCATTGAAACAACTAAATCCGACAGATCGTTGATCCCCCTTTTGCGTCACTCGGATCGGTGTATCACCCCCCGCCCACGGCTCACCATAGAGAAATACGTCCGCACGCAACGACCGCAACTCGCGCACCACCAAACGCATCGTCTCTATGTCTATCAACCCCATCAGGTCAAACCGAAATCCATCAACCCCATACTCCCTCATCCAATACTTCAGCGAATCAAGCAAAAACACCCGCGCCATCGTCCCTTCTGACCGAAATTCATTCCCGCAGCCCGACCCGTTGTAGTAACTCCCGTCAGGCCGCGCCCGATAGAAATAGTCCGGCGCGAGCCCGTTCCAGTGCACTGCATGGGTGCGTGACTCCGTCGAATGGTTGTACACCACATCAAGCACCACCTTGATCCCAGCTCGATGAAGCGCATCAACCATCTCCTTCAACTCGCGTACCGCTGTCACCGGTGACCGATCGCTCGCATACACTGTCTCGGGCGCATTGTAATGCAACGGCATGTATCCCCACGCATGCTCGCTCTCTCGCTCATCCATATCAATTAAATGCACCGGCATTAGCTGCACGGTATTCACGCCCAACGCGCATAAATGATCTAACCCAGTACTCACCTCCGGAACGTGTGGTACGTGTGTGCCACGCTCCACAAATCCGCGATACGTCCCCGCATGCTTTACCCCTGAAGACACATCATTCGTAAAGTCGCGTACGTGTGCTTCGTAAATGATCGCATCCGCAAACGGGAACGTTGGCCCCGCTGTCACTGACGTGTGATCATCCACTAACACCCCCGCTCGCTCACGTCGATCCACCGCCCTTGCATACGGGTCTATCACCGCAACTACGCGCGTCGGATCGTGTACCAGAACGCTTTCCAACCGATAGTACCAATTCCGATAGTCGCCAAATAGCTTTAGTTCCCACACACCCCGGCCCTTGTACTCCATCTCGTAGCCGCCCTGCGGAAGCCTGTGTGGATCCCCAGGCGGCGGAAGCGGAGGTTGAGGTCCAAGCACTACACGTAACATCTGCGCCGCCGGCGCCCACACCCGCAAAAACAAATGTTCCGCATCTACGTACGGCCCTAACGGCAAGTCGCACTTCCATTGCGGATCATCCCACACATAACGCGGCAACACTACGCATTCCCGCATGTGCCGCCACCGCACACGCACCCTCCCCAGGCGCAGTGCTTCCAAATCGCACGCACACGCTAACTCCACCGCATACGACCGCCCCTGACTCCCCATCACTTCAGTTGGCCGCACCCTTCCTACCCCCAACCCTTCCTCACCTTGCCAAAACTCGAACAGCTCTGCCCTAACTTCGCTGATCCCCACCGGCCGATTGAAAGTCACATGAACCAGCGTCGCCGTGTCCGCATACGCACGCCGCAACCATGGCTCCCGTGGCGGCGCTGATGTGTACACTTCCTCATCCCCCTCAATCAGGTACAGCGTCCGCGGCTGCCCTGGCTCCCAAAACCGGTCCGGTCCATCCTTCCCCTCCCATTGCCGAAATTTGGGCAAAAAACCAACCCGCACGTGATCATGCGGCACTGGTACGTTGAACACCGCTCCATGCGCATCCACGTGCGTCGCATGTACTTCCTGCGCCGACCCCGGATCGTCCGTTATCCACGTCCACAGCGTCCACCCCTCGTAATCCCTTAAAAAACGTAAGTAGTGAATCGTTAGCTGCCCCTTCACTTCGCCCTCACTGTCTCGGACACCTCGTTCGTTACCTCGCTGCAGCCCCTCGCCCATCTCCCAGTTGACAGACCTTCCTGCCCATCTCCCTCAGCACCGTCCGTGCACAACGTATTCGTCGTCCCCAACACCCCGTGCGCAATCACCTTAATCTCCGGCACCAACCCAGCACCGGTGACCCAATCACCCATGATCTCTACCGCTTCCATCACCACAAGGTCATTCGTTAGCGCCTGCCGCGTCTCCATCGGCTCTTCCTCCGCCCTGTCTAACTCCACCGGCCCAATGTTCGTGTTGGCTGCCGCTAACAGTGACGCTATGCTGACCGCCCCTTTCTCGCGGTCAGCTAGAATCTTCTTCACCGATTCGCATACCCGCTGAAACGCCGACGATGCCTCCACCCGCTCACGTGATCTCAACGCTAAACGCGCGATCTCCTCCGAACTGACAGGATCCCACCCGCCTGGCACCGCGCCCGTCCGAGTTCGACCAGAAAGCTGCGACGGCACCGTCCGTGCCGGCAACGCACTCGCCTGGTACTGCTCACCAATCTCATACGCCGACAGCTCTGATGGAACCACAATGTCTGACCGTATCCCCGCGTGCTGCGGCGACCGCCCACTCGCTATAAAATATTCTCCCACCGTAATCTTCAGCGCACCTAACTTCCCCGGCAACGGCAAAACCTGCTGGATCGTCCCCTTCCCAAACGTGTGATCGCCCCCCACAATTAACGCACGTTGATAATCCTGTAATGCCCCCGCTACAATTTCAGCACCACTTGCCGTAACCCTACTCACCGTCACAATCAGCGGCCCCTCGTAGTAAATTGAACCATCAGTGTCCGCTAGTACATTCACCACCCCTCGCCGATCCGCAGCCAGCACAATGTTCCCACGCCGCAAGAATAACCCCGCCACGTCGACCGCCTCTTCTAACAGCCCGCCCCCGTTCCGCTGCAGATCAAGTACTACCCCGTCCACCCCCGCCGTCACACATGCCTGCAACCATCGCCGTACATCCGCTACTGCTGACCGCGTACTCTTCCTCCTCAATAATCCCCGCTCATTCTGATCCGCATAAAACGAAGGCAAATCAATCACCCCTACCCGAACCACCTGCACCTCCCCCGCAAGATTCGTCCGCACCGTGCTCACTATCTCCATCCGCGCTGCCTGATCTTCCAACTTCACCCGCTCCCGCACCAACCGTACGTCTAACCGTGTCGGCCCTTGCGGCCCCGTCCGCACAATCTTTAACCGCACCACTGTCCCTTTCTTTCCGCGAATTAGCTTCACCACTTCCCGTAGATCCATGTCGTAAATGTCCACATACTCCCCCTCATCACCTTGCGCCACCGCAAAAATCTTGTCCCCCGGCTTCACCAACCCACTTCGCTCCGCTGGACCACCCGGCGTCAGCCCCTTGATCACAGTCACACCATCCTCCTCTTGTAACATCGCCCCGATCCCCTCCAACGACAGATTCATGTTGATGTTGAAATCTTCCACGTCATCATAACTCAAATACGCCGTGTGCGGGTCTAATGCCATGCACCACGCGTTCACAAACAGTCCTAAACGTTGCTCATGCTTCATTTCATGAAACCTGCGCGCCTGCCGCTCGCGCCGCTTCAGTACCTTGTCCACAGCGTTACTCAACGGCTCCCCAATCGCCACTAAATACGCTACCTGGTACTGCAGCGCGTCTTCTATTCCCCGCCGCCACTCCTCCCCTGAGTTTGCAAACCGTCGTTTTTTCGCATCTACCACTATCTCTCGCCCCATGTCCAGCGTGAACCCCGCGTTTGTCAGGTATCCCCGTGCATAGTCTAGCTGCTCATCTATTCGCTCCAAAAACATCGCGTATACGTTCGTGATAAAGTGCCAATCCCCATTCGCATACGCTTGCGGAAACGTCGCCCGCAACGCGTGAATCCCATCCACATCCTCCTGCCGCAATACTACCCTTCCGTAATCCAGGATGTCAACAAAATTCGATAACGTCGCCGCGGCAAGCTCCGGTGTCAATGCTCGCTTACTTACGTGCCATTGCAAACACGCACTCGCTAAACTCGATAGGTGACTTTCTTCTATCCGCTCGTACGATGGCGCTGCCCCCATTAGCCACGGTACTACAACGACTAGCATGCCGCATACAATAACCGAGTGTAACCGAAAATCTTGCTTCATACAGTCTCTCTGTATCTTCCGAATACCCCTACCATTCTCCTTGCTCTCCTGCCGTTAAAACCAAACGCTTAACGCGATCCTGTTTCTTCTTCTGATAGAGTTGCAAATCGCGCATAATCAACCGAATACGCTCCTCGTCCTTCTCCGTATCCAGTTCCCCCCGTAACCGCGCTATTTCTGCGTCGTACCATTCGTTGTGCAACGTCGCTATGCAGTCGTCCAAAGCCTCGCGCCACTGCTCCCCTGCATCAGGAACACGCGCCAGCAGCCCGGTCACAAGTGCCGCATGCTCCTCACTCAACTCCAACAAAAAAGCCTCCACACCACGCCATGTGCCACGTGCATGGTACGCGTACACCTGCTCCAAAAGCTTACGCGCAACCTCGTTACGCAAGAACTCCGCAGAGAAATTCGTGTAGGCGTGCTTTAGCGCCTGCGGGTCCCGCAATACTAACGCCAACAGATGCTCCTCGGCCGCCGATAGCTGTGGCCTCGCCGTCCCTACCTTTCTCATCACCCCTTCCCCCTCTCGCCTTTCCCCTCTGGCCCGTTCTTCGTACTCTCGCAACCCGCGCTCAATCAAACCAGGGCTCACCCCCAAAAATCCCGCCAGTTGATTCACATACCCTCCCTTCACCAGCGGGTCCTCAAACCGCGTAATTAAGGCGAAAACCTGCTCACATAGCTCGCGCTGCCCATGCGGTGTCCGCACGTCTATCCGCGCTCGCAACGCCTCCAACAAATAAGGAAAAAAAGGCACCGCGTGCTCTACTAATTCACGAAACGCCTCTCCACCTCGCTCTCGCAAAAATGAATCCGGGTCCTCTCCACCTTCCAACGGCGCAATGAATACATCAATCCCTTCCTCTAATAACACCCCTACGCTCCGCACCGTAGCCTCCTGCCCCGCCCGGTCACCGTCATACGCAACAATGACTTTTGACGTGAAGCGCTTCAGCAAATGCGCCTGATCTGTCGTCAGCGCAGTCCCACATGACGCAACTACATACGTAAACCGATGCTGCGCCAGCATGATCGCATCCATGTACCCTTCACACAAAATCGCCAGCCCTCTTTGCTGTATCGCACGCTTCGTTAAGTGCAGCGGATACAACACTCTACTCTTCGTGTATAACGGCGTCTCCGGCGAGTTAAGATACTTTGGCTCACCCACTCCAATCACCCGCCCGGCAAACGCAATCACATTGCCGCTCAAATCCCAAACCGGAAAAATTAACCGCCCTCGAAAACGATCATATACCGAGGTTCCATCTTCGCTCCGCACAGATACTCCCGCCATCATCAGCTCCTCGTCCCGATAGCCCGCCTTCCGCGCCGCCACCGTCAGTTCGTCCCAGCCCTCCGGCGCATACCCCAACCGAAATGCTCGCATCGCTGCCTCCCCTACCCCCCGCCCCCGCAAATACTCACGCGCCACCGCTCCACGCTCCCCCGTCAGTAATTCCCGCTCATACCATTGTTGCGCAAACTGACACACCTCGTATAGCCGTTGTTGCTGCGCTCGCCGACGCACCAGCTGCTCATCCCTCACCCCCGCCCCAACATCCCCTTCAATCGCGATCCCCGCTCGCCGCGCCAACTGCTCCACCGCCTCCCCAAAACTCAGCCCCTCAAACTCCATCAAAAATTGAATGACATTTCCCCCCTTGTGACAGCTAAAACAATGGTAAAAACCCTTGTCAGGCGCCACAAAAAACGACGGCGTCTTCTCACGATGAAACGGGCATAGCCCCTTCAACGACTTCCCCGCCTTCTTCAATTGCACCCGCTCCCCAATCACGTCCTGAATCGGGTTCGCCACGCGCACTCGTTCAATAAACTCGTCTGAAAAACGCGCCATAGGTTACTCCCTATCACGCGCAAATTCTATCATTTTTGCCTCCCTTCCGCCAAGGCCCTCCTCTGCCCCACTTCCCCGCACATTAACCACCTTCCCCCTCCTCTCCAAAACGCTCCCTACGCCCTTCCCTCTCCCTCGCGTCACCCCGTCACTCCACCAACGAGCCGCGCAACTACTCCGTAGAAACGAGTCACCACTCCAAAGTACCAGTCCGACAATGGCGTGTTTACGAACACCAATAACAGCACAAAACCGTACTGTCCTATCCGATCATACACCTGCCGCGCCTCCCAACCTAACACCTGCCGCACTACATGCGAACCATCAAGCGGTGGCACAGGCAATAAGTTGAAAAACGCTAGCATGAACGAAATCCCCGCAAGCGGCTCCAAAAATAAACCCCGCGCTACCCCCTCAAACGCACTCGGAAACCAACTCGCTACCCTCACTAACACCAGCGCTACCACACTCATTACTATGTTAGACACCGGTCCCGCCATGCTCACGGCTATGTCGTCCCGTCGATAATGCCGAAAATTTACTGGATTCACTGGCACCGGTTTGCCCCACCCAAGCACTCCTATCCCCCCAAAAAACCCCGAAATCATTAACAAAGGCAATAGCACCGTGCCTACCAAGTCTAAGTGAGGCAAAGGATTCAACGTCATTCGACCTAAATACCGCGCCGTCGCATCGCCACACCGATTCGCCACCCATGCGTGCGCCCACTCATGAACTGTAATTACTAGCACTATTATGAGGTACTGAACGGCGATATCCACTAACCGCACCTGCCACGTCTCAATTCCCATCTGTGCCTCTTCCGCTTGCGTATCTTATTGTGCATTTCATTTCAAGTAACTGTAACAAAAAAGTGTCCTAAACACAAGCCGCATAATCCCTGCTCCACATTAATAGCATCCTACTTTGTTCTCTTCTGCTTGCACCGCCTTTCTTGACCAACCAATCAATGCACCCGAGGTGCACACGATTGCCTGCACCAACTGCCGCCAAGCTGTTATTCATTCTCACAAACTACTCCCCACCACGGTCGCGGTACAGGCAAAATCTCCTCATTCCACTGCCTCCTTGCCACACGTACGTGCGTGTCCTCACCCCCGTCGTCAAAACGTCGTCGCCGCGACTCCCCGCTCCTCCTTCTCTAGGTGTTTCTCATCTTGCTCACATCAAAAGCTGTCTTGGGCTCCCATAACACTTAAAGAGTTCGACCCCACCCTTCTACTACACCCACACTTCTCTTGATTCTCGCTCTCCCGCCTCCTCTCCGCCCATCTTCTCGAGCCCTGGCGCAGGTAACCACCTTGCTGTCATTTCTCCTGACGCCTGACAGGATTTCGCCCGTGCCTCCACAGCACGACCCGCTGCAAATCGAGTAAGACCATCTGCCACGATTCGCCTGGTCGCATACGTTCCGCAGCGCACCTTGCCCCCTATGGCGGAATTTGCTATACTCTTCTTGTGAGCCTCAAAGTGTTGGTCATCCTTGTCACTACCTTCGCCCTTGTGACTGACGCTCTCGCTGTCACAAATCTCTCGTTGCTCACCCATTCCTCGCCTTCCCGCATCTCTGTTTCTTGGTTTCCTCGCAACCGCCCTGTCACTGCTCTCATCACCGCACCTCCAACTCGCTCCATCGGCGCTGCACACGCCGTACTCCTTCTCAACTCCAACATTGTTGTCGCATGGGAAGAAGCACCTCTAAACCGTTCCGATACCGATATTCACGCCCAAATGTTCTCCCCTTCGGGGCAACCCCTCTGGGGCCCCTCGGGCATCGTTGTCAATAACTTCCGCGGTCACCAGCGGTCCCCGCGTGTCACCGCTCTCCCTGACGCTAGCATCGTCGTTGTCTGGCAAAGCGACAGCGCCGGTCCTCACAACAACAACATTTGGTGCCAACTCATTCTCCCCAACGGCCGCCTCCGCTGGGATACCCCCGCCCCAGTTTGTACCGCTCGCGGCGATCAGTGCGCCCCGGTTATCGCTACCGACCAAGATACCGGCGTCCTCATCGCTTGGGAAGACTACCGCCACGGTAACGCCGACATCTACGCCCAACGGATCGACCTCGACGGCGCTCCCCTCGGCCCCGAGGACGGTGTCCCCATCGAAGATGCTCCCGGCGATCAGCGCAACCCGCGCTTCGTTACCAGTCAGACCGGCTCCCTTCTCCTCCTCTGGGACGATTACCGCCCAGGTTTTGCCACCCCTGTCCAAGTCCAAAGTGATCTGACCCATCTCCCCATTCCCGAGCCAGACTTCTCCCTCGCTCTCTTCCTGCTCTTCATTTCGCGCTGTCGCACATCAGCGCGTGTACGGTCTTAATTCCCCTTTCACTCTTTTCGACTACTCCGCTTTTTGCGTCACGCGCCGCTCGCATCTCACGTGCTTCGTGCACCCCTACCACCAGCCTCGCTTCGCGCCACCGCAACTCACGCTGATGACCTTTTGTCTACCTCTCAGTCGCATCCGACAAAGGTACTTACAACCACTCCTACCCTCATTCACATCCTTCGCTCAAAAGAATCGATCAACCAAAAGTACACTCCCTACCGCAACCTCGCTTACCATTGGTCCTACCTCTGACGCGGACATCCCCTATTTCCCCTGATCCTGCTCTCCTCCGCCCTCCCAACTCCTTTACAGCACCCTCCACAAATCTCCACTAAATCGTTCCCACGCCCACACTCACAGCACATGCCATCTTCCAACCTAACAACACATCCACCGCTACGACCACGTCCTCGTTGCCGCTGACAATCTCCCCGAACAACAGCACCGTCGTCCACTACTGCATACCCCGCCCGACCGCCCACAAACGTTACACTGACTGAGATCAGGAGCTCCCTCAATACTAACTTGACCTGTGTCCTGCCCTCCAGGATCGCATTATTCTTCGCGCAAAAAAAACGCACGGCCCTCACCGTGCGTTATCATTGTTCAGTTTCCTCCTCTGTAAACACTATTCCCGATTTACCTCCCCCGCAGGAATCACACTAACTGTCACCCCTTCACGCGTTGCCCTAAATCGCACAACACCGCCTAGCGTCGCAAAAAGACTGTCATCCTTTGCCCGCCGTACATTCAACCCCGGCTTAAACCGTGTCCCCCGCTGCCGTACAATTATTGATCCTCCCGTCACTACCTGCCCCCCAAAACACTTCACCCCCAACCGCTGTGAATTGCTGTCACGTCCGTTCTTTGAACTACCTAACCCTTTCTTGTGTGCCATATCGTCCTCCCTCTACCTCTGGTTACCTTCCTTCTCCCTCTTCATGCCGACTGCTCCGCTCGCACCGGTATCGGCGCGCTGATATCCAAAATTTTCACCCGCGTCAGCTTCTGCCGGTGACCTGTCTTCCGCATCGACGACTTGCGTCGCCGCATCTTGAACACCTGCAGCTTCTCACCCTTCGCCGCACCCACGCACGACGCTGTCACCCTTGCCGTCGCTATGTGTGGCGTTCCAATCGCTACATCCTTTCCATTCGAGCACAACAGCACCTTGTCAAACGTTACCGTAGCCATCGGCTCTGCATCTAGCCACGGTACGTCAATCACCATCCCCTGCTCGACGTAAAATTGCTTTCCACCTGTCTCAATAATCGCATACATATCTCCTCACCACCTCACTGCGTTACTACTCCTTCTTCTCTTTCCCAAACAAACCCTTGAAAAATCGACCCAGCCCACCTTTTCGGTCTTTTCCCGTCGGCTTACCGGGCTCCTCTACACTTTCTCCTGGCCCCACTCCCCTCCCCGCTTCCGTCTGCTCCTCTTCTCTTCCCTCCGCGGAAGTAACTGTGCTGGTCCGTTCTTGTTCCTCCTTCCGATCCTTCCCTCCCTCCACTACTGGCTCTGCCCCTAACTGCCCTCCCACCACTTCTGTCTCAATCGCAACCTCCTCCTCCCGTTTCTCCCGCTTAGCCCGCACAGCCACCTGAGCACCAACAAACTCCAAAATTGCCATCGGAGCTGCATCCCCACGTCGTGGCGGCAATTTCACAATCCGCGTATACCCGCCCTTTCGCTCCCCAAAACGCGGCCCGAGTTCCTCAAATAACTTGCGTACCGCCGCTTTCTGACTCGGCCCGCTCGGCCGTAACGCGCTCATCGCCTGCCGCCGTGCGTGCAGTGTGTTCCGCTTCGCTAACGTAATTAATTTGTCCGCATACCGCTGCACCGACTTCGCTAACCGCAGCGTCGTCGTCACACGCTCGTGCTTCACTAAACTCACCAACATATTCGCTATCACCGCCGCGCGGTGGCTCGTCGTCCGCCCAAGCTTGTCTGTCTTCTTACAATGTCGCATATACTTTCACCCCCTGACTCACATTCGTTTCCTATTTCTTCTTCTGCGTGCTCTTCTTCATCAGATCCGCAATCTCTTCATCGCTTGCTGACTCACGCCGCAACTCTAACTTGCGCTCATGCAACGCCTCGATCACTTCCTGTACCGCCTTCTCACCAAAATTTTTGAGCGCCAACAGCTCACGCTCCGTCTTCTCCACCAACTGCGGTATCCGCTTGATCCCCTCCCTAATCAGAACATTCGCAGTCCGTCTCGAGATGTTCAGTGTCTCAATGCTTTCTGTGTCCTCCCCTTCTTCCTCCTCTGCCTTCTTCTCCTCCGTTGCCGCCCCCACCTCCCCTTCCCCACCTAAGAACATCGCCTCACCCACATGTCGGTAAAGCTCCACGTGATCTAACAATAACTGCGCCGACTGTACTACTGCCGCCACGGGATCCACCCGCCCGTCCGTCCATACCTCCAACACCAGTCGGTCGTAGTCCGTTTTTTGCCCTACACGCGCCGCCTCCACCGCATACTTCACCCGCGCCACCGGTGAAAACAACGAGTCCATCGGAATTACTCCTATTATCTGCGGCTCCGGCTTGTTCAGTTCCGCAGGACGATACCCGCGCCCTACTTCCACACTCATCTCCATCTTGAAACTCTGCTTCCCCGCCACCGTACAAATCACATGCTCTGGGTTCAATACCGTCACCCCAGCCGGAACTGTAATCATCCCTGCCGTTATCTCACCCGGCCCTTTCACCTTCAGCTGACACTCAAACGGCTTGCGCGTCGTCACCTTAAACAGCACCTTCTTCAAATTCAGCACAATGTGTGTCACATCTTCATGCACTCCCTCGATCGTGCTGAATTCGTGCGCCACTCCGTCTATCTTCACTGTCGTAATCGCCGCTCCTTCCAGTGAGGAAAGCAACACCAGCCGCAGCGCGTTCCCCAGCGTATGCCCAAACCCCGCTTCAAATGGCTCACCTATTAACTTCGCATACGTCGCCGTACGTGTCGCCTCTTCCACCACTATCCGTTTCGGCATCTCAAATTTCATCTGCATCGCCATAACACATCCTTCCGCTTCGCGGTTACTTCGAGTACAACTCGACCACGAGTGATACATTCACCGGTACATTGATATCCCCACGCTCTGGCAGCCGCGCCACGCTCGCCGTCAACTCCTCTTTATTGACCGGCAACCATTCCGGCGCGGGAATTCCCGCCGTCTGCTCCAACTGCCCTCTGATCAGAGCCCGGCTCTTCTCACGATCTACTACCCCGATCACATCATTAGCCCGCACCTGATACGAAGGTATGTTGACCACTTTCCCATTCACCGTGATGTGCGCATGCCGCACGATCTGCCGCGCTAGCGCCCGTGATACCGCAAACCCAGCCCGATATACCACATTGTCCAGCCGCGTCTCTAACAACGTCAGCAACGTGTCCCCAGTCACCCCCTTCTTCTTCGCCGCACGCGCAAAATATAAGCGGAATTGCCGCTCCAAAATCCCATAGATCCTGCGCAACTTCTGCTTCTCCCGTAATTGCCGACCATATTCCGTCGGCTTCTGTCGCCCGCGCCCGTGCATCCCCGGCGCCGTCGACCGCCGTTCAAATGCGCACTTCGCTGTATAACACCGCGCCCCCTTCAAAAATAACTTCGTCCCCTCCGCCCGGCATAACCGGCAACTCGGTCCTAAATAACGCGCCATATTCCCTACCTCCCGTTCCTGTTACACCCGCCGCGGCTTCCGCGGCCGACATCCATTGTGCGGCACCGGTGTCACATCGCTTATCGCCGTGACCACCAACCCCGCCGTTTCTAACGCCCGGATCGCTGATTCCCGCCCCGACCCAGGTCCTTTCACTCGCACTTCCACCTCTCGCACCCCGTGCTGCTGTGCCGCCCGCGCCGCCTCCTCCGCTACTCGGGATGCCACAAACGCTGTTGACTTCTTCGCCCCCGTGTACTTCAACACCCCCGCCGAGCACCACGTCAGCACATTCCCCCGCTTGTCTGTAATCGTCACAATCGTGTTGTTGAAAGTCGCCTGTATGTGCGCAATCGCTTGCGGCACATTCTTCACCGCCTTCCGCTTCACTCGCTTAACAGGCGTCGGTCCTGTTGCGCCTCCTGACGCACTCGTTGTCGTCGTTGCCATCTCGTTTCCTTCCTTCTTCTCTTCCTCGGTTACTTCCTATCTCGTTCGCTCTTTCTTTTACGCCGGCGTAGGCGCCTTCTTCTTCGCCGCCGGTAGTTTCTTCGGCCCTTTCCGCGTTCGCGCATTCGTCCGCGTACGCTGCCCACGCACCGGCAAACCTTTCCGATGCCGGATCCCGCGATAGCAGTTGATCGCTATTAACCGTTTAATGTTTTGCTGCACCTCACGACGCAGGTCACCCTCGATCACTGCTATCTGCTGCAATGCCTGCGTAATACGCTTAATCTCGTCATCACTCAACGCGTGGGCACGCTTGTCCGGATCGACCTGCGCATGCGCTAAAACTCGCTTCGCCATCGTCGGCCCAATCCCGTAAATGTACTGAAGCGATGCCTCAATCCTCTTCTGTGGTGGTATGTCTACTCCTGCAATGCGTGGCATAGCTTACCTTGCTTGGTTGAGTTTACTTAGCCCTGCCGCTGCTTGTGCCGCGGATTCTCGCATATCACCCGCACCACACCCTTCCGACGCACAATCCGGCATTTCTCACACATCCGTTTCACCGATGATCGTACCTTCATAGCCTTCTCTATTCCTGCTGCTACGCAGCCACCGTTAATATCTCACAACCCGTCTTCGTTACCAACACTGTGTTCTCATAGTGCGCACATATTGCTCCATCTTCCGTCACCACCGTCCACCGATCCTCCAGCACCTTCACTCGATGCCCCCCCAGCGAAATCATCGGCTCAATCGCCAACGTCGCCCCCTCCGGTAACTCCGGCCCCGTCCCCGCTTCCCCCACGTTCGGGATCTGCGGTGCCTCGTGCAACTCCCGCCCTATCCCATGCCCCACATACTCCCTGATCACTCCGTACCCTCGTCCCTCGCACAGACGTTGAACCGCAGCCGAAATGTCACCTACCCGCGCACCAGCCCGAATCACCTTGCACGCCTCCCTGAACGCCTCCTCCACCGTCATCACCATCCGCGCAACATCACCACGCACCGGCTTCACACCTACCGTCCGCGCTACGTCCCCCATCATACCAGCTACCTCCACCCCTAAATCAATACTCACTACGTCCCCAGGTCGAATCACCCGCCGCCCCGGTATCCCGTGTATCAACTCCTCGTTCACCGAAATGCATGTGCTACACGGATACCCTCGATATCCCTTGAACGCTGGCCGACCTCCCCCGCCCACAATCAACCGTTCCGCCAGCGTGTCTAGCTCCCCTGTCGTCACCCCAGCCCGCACCTCTCTCACCACCGCTTCTATCACTACTGCCGCCAACCGACATGCCTCCCTCATCCGCCGTAGCTCTTCCGGATTCTTCACCGGAATCCTCGAGCGCTCCTTCCTCATCCCTTTCCATTCTTCCTGTCTCTTACACAAATCT
>JAOACZ010000120.1 GCA_026417575.1 bacterium
GCGCTAACGGCGACCTTGCCCTTCATGTTCTCGAAGTCATGCACGCAGCCATTAACGCTGGCCGCCTCGGCAAATACATCAAAATCAAATCCTCATGCGCACGCCCCGACGCCCTCCCCGCCAACGCCGAATCTATCTTCAACCCGTAATATGTCCTACCCGTCCTATATGTCCTATCCGTCCTATTCATCCCATTAACCCTCTTAAATTAAGGAGCTCCCCATGTCCCCCATCAAAGGCCCTGCCATCTTCCTCGCCCAGTTCATGGGCGATCACGAGCCCTTTAACACCCTCGAAAACATCACCGCCTGGGCTAAATCCCTCGGCTTTATCGGCGTCCAACTCCCCTCCTGGGATCCCCGTTGCATCGACCTCGATAAAGCCGCCTCTTCCAAAACCTACTGCGATGAGCTCAAAGGACGCTGCAACGGCCTGGCGATCACTGAACTCGCCGCTCATCTCCAGGGCCAGCTCGTCGCCGTTCATCCCGCTTACGATGCCCTCTTCGACGCCTTCGCCGCCCCCTCCGTCCGCGGCAACCCGAAAGCCCGCACCTTGTGGGCCACCCGCCAAATGCAAAAAGTAATCAAAGCCTCCGCACACCTCGGCCTCTCCGCCGTCCCCACCTTCAGCGGCGCCTTCCTCTGGCCTACAGTCTACCCGTGGCCCCAACGCCCAAAAGGCCTCGTCGAAACCGGCTTCGCCGAGCTCGCCAAACGCTGGCTCCCCATCCTCAACACCGCTGAAGAGTACGGTGTCGATCTCGCCTTCGAAATCCATCCCGGCGAAGACCTCCATGACGGCGTCACCTTCGAACGCTTCCGTGAAGCCACCGGTAACCACCCGCGCGTGAACATCCTCTACGACCCCTCCCACTTCGTCCTCCAATGCCTCGATTACCTCGGCTACATTAAAGTCTATGCTCAGTTCATCAAAGCTTTCCACGTCAAAGACGCCGAATTCCGCCCTTCACCACGAAGTGGTGTCTACGGCGGCTACCAAGATTGGAAAGACCGCCCCGGCCGCTTCCGTAGCGTCGGTGACGGCATGGTAGATTTTAAGCAAGTCTTTACCGCCCTCACCGAAGTTGGTTACCGCTCCTGGGCCGTGCTCGAGTGGGAATGCTGCGTAAAGGACGCCGAGCAGGGTGCTCGCGAAGGCGCTGAGTTTATCCGCCGCATGCTTATCGAAACACCCAAAAAAGCGTTCGACGACTTCGCCGCAGCCCCAGCCGACACTCGCACCAACCGCAAAATCCTCGGTATCTCTTAGCCTCCCTCCCCCTATCGCGGGGTGTGACCACTCACACCCCGCTCTTATTCTCTCAGCTCTTCTCCCCCAAAACTCCCCGGCAGCAAATCACTTAACCGGCGCACGCGATACTTGCCCCGCGTCGTCGCACTTATTACGTACATCTCCCCCCCAAATTCCCGCAATACTTGCCGACACGCCCCACACGGCACAGCTTCCCTCCTCGCACTATACACTACCGCAATCGCCACGAACTCTCTCGCCCCCTGTGTTATCGCATTCCCTATCGCTACTCGCTCCGCACACACCGTCAGCCCGTATGACGCGTTCTCTACATTGCAACCCACAAACACCCGCCCATCCTTGGACAGCACCGCCGCCCCCACGCGAAACCGCGAGTACGGCGCATACGCCCTCCGCCGTGCCTTACAAGCCTCCCCTATCAATCGCCGAATCTGTTCCTCTTCCACTCCCTTTCTCACTTTCTTCATGGCGCTAGTCGCACTATCACCCACTTCCCCCGTTCCCCACGGCGATAAACAAAACGATCATGAAGACGATCCCGCCGGCCTTGCCAAAATTCTATTTCCTCCGGAATCACTCGATACCCTCCCCACCACGGCGGACACGGAACTTCCTTCCCCGCAAATCGCGCCTCGCACTCCTTGTACCGCGCTTCCAACTCCTCCCGTGATCCGATCACTTCGCTCTGCCGTGACGCCCACGCCGCAATCTGGCTCCTTCGCGGCCGCCCCGCAAAGTATGCCCGTGACGCCCCACGGCTCAGTTTCCGCGCCACCCCTCGTACGCGCACCTGCCGCCCTAACCTGTACCACGCAAACGTTAACGCCACCCGATTGTCTATCGCAAGTTCCCGCCCTTTGCAACTCTCATAGTTCGTAAAAAAAACGAAACTGCCTCGCTCCACCCCTTTCAGCAACACCACCCGCGCCGATACCCCACCCTCTAATCCCACCGTCGCTAGCGTCATCGCGTTTGGCTCCAGTTCCCCCCCTTCTGCAGCTTCCCTCAACCACTCCTTAAACTGCTCGACAGGATCCCCTCGAAGCTCACTTCGCCGCAACGGGGGCGCATCGTACTCTACACGCATGCGCTTCAAATCCATCGCCCGCCCTGATCTTCATCCCACTGCACTCACCTACCAAAGCATAGGGCCGGCTCCTCGAGCCGGCCCTCCGCTTCTTCACACTCCTACTTCTTCTTCCCCTTTCCCTTTACCTCCCCCGCTTCAATCGCCGCCTGCGCCGCCGCTAACCGCGCTATCGGCACCCGATACGGCGAGCAGCTCACGTAGTTCATCCCTACCTTGTAGCAGAACTTCACGCTCTCCGGATCACCGCCATGTTCCCCGCAAATCCCTACCTTCAGCTCCGGCCGCGTCGCACGCCCGCGTTCCACCCCAATCTTGATCAGCTCCCCAATCCCACGCTGATCAATCGTCTGGAAGGGATCCGCAGCCAGAATCTTCTTATCAAGATAATCCCCCATAAACCCTCCTATGTCATCCCGCGAAAACCCAAACCCCATCTGCGTCAGGTCGTTCGTCCCAAACGAGAAGAACTCCGCCGTCTTCGCCATCTCGTCCGCCGTGAGTGCCGCACGCGGTATCTCAATCATTGTCCCGTACAATACCGGGATCTTCTTCAACCCGAACGCCGCCAATACTTCCGCATACACACGATCAAAAATCTTCTTTTGATCGTCCAGCTCCTTCACGGTACACGTCACCGGAATCATGATCTCCGGCATCACCTTCTTCCCCTCTTTTATCAGCTCCGCCGCCGCCTCCAAAATCGCCCGGAACTGCATCTCACTCACTTCCGGATACGTGATCCCTAAGCGCACCCCACGATGCCCCATCATCGGGTTCACCTCGTGCAACGCCTCCCCACGCTTCTTCACTTCCTCCACCGCAATCCCCAACTCCGCCGCCAACGCCGCCTGCTTCTCCTCGCTCTGCGGCACAAATTCATGCAGCGGTGGATCCAACAACCGGAACGTCACCGGCAACCCCTCCATCGCCTCCATCGTCGCCCTCACGTCCCGCTTCACGTACGGAAACAGTTCATTCAGCGCCGCCCGCCGCTCCTCCGCCGTCTTCGACAAAATCATCTTCCGCAGCTTCGCCAGCGGCTCATCCGACCCCTTCCCATAAAACATGTGCTCCGTCCGGAACAAACCAATCCCTTCCGCCCCAAACGCCCGCGCTACCTTCGCATCTTCCGGCGTGTCCGCGTTCGTCCGCACCCCCATCGTCCGGAACTTGTCCACAATCTTCATGAACTCTTTGAACCGCGGATTCTCTGTCGCATCCACCGTCGGCAGCGCCCCCGCATACACATGCCCCTTGCTCCCATTCAAACTCAATAC
>JAOACZ010000173.1 GCA_026417575.1 bacterium
AGATGTGTATAAGAGACAGCCCCATGCCCCTGCCTCCACCTGCTCCCGCACGATCCGCTCCCCTAACCGTAGCGCTGCATCTCTCCCCCGCGGCGCACCACTCGCCCCTACCGCGAACCCAACCGCCAACACCCATACCCACTTTCCTATCCTGCTGCTCATCACTCCATTATACCACTTTTTTCTTTCGCATGTCCTCCCCCGCGCTGCCCCACCACTTCCTACCGTTGCATCTTTCCTCACTTTTTCCTACCATTTCCTCGCATGCACCACCCCATCCCTCACTCCCTCTCGCCCATTGCGCACGTCCTGCGCTCCACTCGCCCTGCGCTCGCCCTCAGCGCCCTCGTCCTTTTGGCTTACATGCCTCTCTTCTCCGCACAACTCCTCCTCTGGGATGACGCTTCCTTCATCACCCACAACTATCGCATCCACCACCTCTCCCTCGCCACCATCTCCGATCTCTTTCGACTCAAACCCATCTACGGCCCCCACCCCTTCGCCCTCTTTACGCCCCTCACCGAGCTTACCGCAGCTCTCGAATATCTTCTCGCCGGCCCCAACCCACGCGTTTTCCACGTCACAAACATCCTTCTCCACCTGATTTCAACCCTCCTCTTTTCGCGCCTGCTCCGCTCTCTCGGCGTCTCTTTCGCTCCCGCCTGGTTCGCCGCAGCTGCCTTTGCCGTCCACCCTCTTCAAGTTGAATCTGTCGCCTGGATCGCCCAGCGCAAAAACCTCCTCTCTCTCCTCTTTTCTCTTGCCACTCTCTACCTTCACATCCAATGGCGCCTACTAGCTCGCCGTCCCTACTTCCTTGGCGCGCTCTTCTGCGCTCTCTGCGCCCTCCTTAGCAAACCTACCGCCGTCGCTTTGCCCCTCGCACTTCTTGCTTATGATGTGTCCTTCCTGCGCCTCCGATTCTTGCACTCACTGCGCATGCACCTCCCTCTCTGTTTCGCAGCACTCATTATCGTTCTCATTAACTACCACCTCCAACATACCTCCGGCGCACTTGCCCCTCTTTCTCTTCGCACTGCCTTCGAAAACCTCGCTGTCGCTGCTCACGCCCTCGTCCTCTACATAGCGAAGTTTCTCTTCCCACTTCACCTCGCCCCAGTCTATCCTCGCTCCAACCTTTCACCACATATTGCCTGGTGGATCCTCGTTGTCCCTTGCCTCACCGCTCTCATCTACTGCACTCGTCATCGCCTCCCGCTGTTCAGTCTCGGCCTACTCTGGTACGTTATCCTTAACCTCCCCACCCTTCAGCTCATCCCCACCGGCCTGCAAATCCTCGCCGCTGACCGCTTCTTCTATCTCCCCTCTCTTGGCCTCCTCTCCGCCGCCGCGGCGCTCATTGATGCCTGGCTTACACGCTCATCTCAGCTTCTCACTCGCTGCGCTTTGCTCGCCCTTGTCCTCTCCTGGGCTTTCCTCACTCACGCCTACGCACGCGTCTGGCACGATGACCTCTCACTCTGGTCATATACGAGGCGTGTCTTTCCAACCCTCGCACTCCCTCAAAAATACTACGCTATCGCTCTTTATCAAGCCGGCTGCACTAACGAAGCTCTCCCTCTTCTGCGAAGCATCTCCCAACGCCAGCAAGATTTTCGTGTCTTCACGTTGCTCGCAGATGCCGAGTACTCCGCCCGTAATCTTACTCAGGCTCTCCACTGGGCCAACGCCGCCGTTGCTTCTGCACCCTCCGCACTTGCACCTCGTTTCCTCCGCGCACTCGTCCTCTCCTCGCTGAACCTCCCCGCCCTCGCTACCTCCGATTGGTATGCTGTCCTCGCACTTCAACCCCTCCACCCCCGCCCCCCCTCCCTCCTCGCCGCCGATCTCCTCGCCCTCGGCCTTACCAACTCCGCCCTCACCCTCTCCCAATCTCAACTCGCCCCGCTTCCATCTCCTTCATCTCAACAATCTCACTCGTCTCCTCGCTAATGAAAATCCTCTTCGACGAAAACATCCCTTACGGCTACGAAGCCTTCTCTACCCTCGGCGTCGCACAAGCCTCCCCTGGTCGCGCCATCACCCGCGACCTCCTCCGCGATGTCGAACTCCTCTTCGTTCGCTCCGTTACTCCCGTCAACGCTGCCCTCCTCGAAGGCACACCCGTTCGCTTCGTCGCCACCGCCACCAGCGGCAGTGATCACATAGACAAAGACTACCTCCAAGCCAAACAAATTGCCTTCTGTGACGCTATCGGCTCCAACGCCGAGTCCGTCGCTGAATACGTCACCGCCGCCCTCCTCACCCTCTCTGAACTAACCGCTACCCCTCTCCCCGCTCGCTCCATCGCCATCATCGGCGTCGGCCACGTCGGCCGCCTCGTCCTCGCCAAAGCTCGCGCCCTCGGCCTCCGCCCCATTCTCACCGATCCTCCCCGCGCCCGCACCGAACCTGATTTCCCTCACACCCCCATCGACGATGCGCTCTCCGCAGACATCATCACCCTCCATACCCCCCTCACCTTCCAAGGTCAAGACGCTACCTTCCACCTCCTTAACGAACGCCGCCTCAACGCCCTTAAGCCCGGTACCTGGCTCATCCAAACCTCCCGCGGCGAAGTCGTCGACTCCCGCTCCCTCCTCGCTCGCCTCGCCAACGCCCGTGACCTCTTCTCCGTCCTCGATGTCTGGGAAAACGAACCATGCCCAGAACCAGCCCTCATCGCCCGTGCCACCATCGCTACCCCACACATCGCCGGCTACTCCTGGCCCAGCAAAATCAACGCCACCAAAATCATCTACGATGCCGCCTGTAAATTCCTCAATACCACCCCATCCTGGTCACCTCCCCAGCTCCCCACTGGAATGTCATCCCCAACCCTCTACCTCGATCCTCTTCAACCCACCCCTTCTCAAATCACTACCGCCGTCCGCAGTGTCTATGACATCCTCGCCGACGACTCTCGCATGCGCCAGCTCCTCTTCAAACCACTCAGCGAACACGGCCCATACTTCGATTTCCTTCGTAAAAACTACCCTATCCGCCTTGAATTCCACCATACCCAAGTCCGCGGCGCCTCACCTCCCGCCGCCTCTGTCCTCTCTCAACTTGGCTTCACCTTGCTAACTTAACCCCCATTCATCGCACATGACTGCCTACCTCCTTCTCCTCTTGCCTATCCTCTGTCTCCCACTCCCCTCATGTTCCTCTCACCACTCACCAGCTCACCACCTTATGACTCCTCAGCCCTCCCTTCGCCAACTCGCCGCCCGCGCCGGCGTCGACTTCGGCGCCGCTGTCAACCCCCTCCTGCTCACCAGCATCCCACCCTACGCGGCCATCCTCGCCCGGGAATGTACCGTCCTCGCTCCCGAAAACCACATGAAAATGAAACACCTCCAGCCCCAGCCCGGCTCCTTCAACTTCGCTCCCGCCGATGCCCTCGTCGCCTTCGCTCAGAAAAACCACCAGCGCGTCTTCGGACACACGCTCGTTTGGCACCATATGCCGCCCCACTGGCTTCAGACAACAACCTGGTCCCGCGCTCAACTCCTCGACATCATGACCAACCATATCACCACTGTCGTTGCCCACTTCAAAGGTCGCGTCTACGCCTGGGATGTCGTCAACGAAGCTATCGCCGACTCCGGTGGCCTTCGCAGCTCCCTTTGGCTTAACGTCATCGGACCTGAGTACATCGACTTTGCCTTCTCCTGCGCCCACCAAGCCGACCCCCATGCCCTCCTCTTCTATAACGATTACGACGCCGAGGCTCTTAACCCCAAATCCGACCAAGTCTATGCCCTCGTGCGCGGCTTGAAACAACGTGGTGTCCCCATCCACGGCGTCGGCCTCCAGTGTCACTGGAAGTACGATCACTACCCACCCCTTCACGACGTCGTCTCCAATATATCCCGCCTCGTCGCCCTCGGCCTAGAAGTTCACATCTCCGAGCTCGACCTCCGTATCGACCTCCCTGTCACCCCCGAGAAACTCCACCGCCAAGCCCTTGCCTATTACGACATCGTTACTACCTGCCTCACTACCCCAGGCTGCAACGCGCTCCGCCTATGGGGCATCACTGACGCCCACTCCTGGGTCCCCGGCCACTTCAAAGGCTGTGCTGCCCCCCTCCCCTTCGACGAACACTACCAGCCTAAACCCGCCTACTTCGCCATTCGCGATGCCCTGCGCTCACTGCCCCCTCGCTCACTCGCCCCCTAACCATCTCTTCGGCCGCTCCTATCTCCGCCTTAGCCCAACCACCGTTCTTACTCCTGCCCCCCACCTTCTTCCTTTACCACCTCCCAAAATAGGCCCTTCCTCATTCCACACTCTTTGCCGTTCGCAACCAACTCTTTTTGTCGTCTGAGTACGCTCCTCCCCTCCCTCCCTTCACTCCACATTCTCTGTCCTCTGCAATCAACACTCTTTGTCGTCTGAACCACCAACTACCCCTCTCGCCTCCACTCGACACTTTTTGTCGTCCCTAATCAACTCTTCACGTCGTCTCAACCTGCGCTCTCTCCCCAGCTAATTCAACCTCTCGCATCACTTTCAACCAACGTTCCCTCGCTCATGCCGCGGTCTCTCAAACAAAGTGTACAGTACCGGCACTAACACCAGCGTCACTAACGTTGACACACTCAACCCCCCCACCACCGTCGCTCCCAGCGGCCGCCACGTCTCCGAACCCTCCCCCGTACTAAACGCCATCGGTACCAACCCAAACACCGTCGTCAGCGTCGTCATCAACACCGGCCGCAAGCGCGTCTGCCCCGCTTCCCGTACCGCCGTAAATAAATCCATCCCTCCCCGCCGTAATTGATTCGTATAGTCCACTAACACTATCGCGTTGTTCACCACGACTCCTACCAACATGATCACCCCAATGAACGACATCACATTTAACCGATTCCCCGTCAATAGTAAAAACCAAATCGCTCCCGTCAGCGCAAACGGAACCGCAAACATAATCACAAACGGGTCACGATACGACTCAAATTGCCCCGCCATCACCATGTACACTAACACAATCCCCAAAATTAACAGAAAAAACAACGTCCGAAACGATTTCACTTGCTCCTCTCTCTCCCCTCCAAAACCCACCGTCACACCTAACGGTAATGTCATTTGATCCGTAAACTTCTTTACATCCCCAATTACCTCGCTCAACGACCGCCGATACACATCCGCCTCCACCCGCACAATCCGCTGCCGGTTCTTTCGTTTTATCTCGTTCGGCCCCACTTCCTCCACCACCCGCGCCACATTAATCAGCTTTACCGGCTTCGCCTCCCCTAAGTACGAAGGCACCGTCACCTCCGCTATGTCCTCAACCTCCACCCGTTGCTCCCGCGGTAAACGCAGATGTATGTCAAAATTATCCCCACCATCAAAGTACTCCGTCGCATCCGCCCCGTAAAACAACGACCGTACCGTCTCCGCCACACTCGCCATCGAAACCCCTAACGCCGCCGCCCGCGCACGATCCACTTCCACCCACAGCTCCCGCCGGTACTCCGGCTGATCCACTGTCACATCCACACACCCCGCTATCTTCCGCATCTCTCCCTCAATCTGCCCCGCTACATTCGTTAACTGCTCCAACACCGGCCCCTGAATCTCTACCACCACCGGCTTACCCCCTCCCGCTGAAAAAAATAACTGCTGAATAAAACTCGTCGCCGATACAGAAAGCCGTTTCACCCCTGGCACACGCCCCATAAAATCTCGCAGCCCTGCCGCTACCTCCTTCGCCGCCCGCCGCCGCTGATCCCGCGCCACTAACTTCGCCCCGCCACGCGCCACATTCGGCCCCTCCCGCTGCCCCGCCGCCGACGCAAAACCCTCCCTGCTCTCCCCAACCACCAAATAGTACCCCGTCCGCTCCGGTACGTTGCTCACCATGTACCCATTAAACGGCCCCGCAATTCGTGCCGTCTCCTCTACCCGTGTGTCCTCGTCAAACTCCACTGTCACCCGCAGCTCCCCAGAGTCGACCTCCGGGATAAATTCACTCCCCAGAAACCGCGCAGTATACACACTCACCCCAAACACCCCCACCCCCATCACCACCGTCAGCACTCGATGCCGTAACGCCCACGTCAGTAACCGCCCGTACCCCCTCGCTACCCTCTCCTGCCACCCTAACCACCTCTCCTCCATCCGACTCACTCGCCTCGCCCTCCCTAATAGCCTCGCTGCCAACATCGGCGTCATCGTCACCGATACCAACCACGACATCCCTAACGTTAAACTCACGATCACCGCCAACTGCTTGAACAGGATGCTTACCACCCCCGTCGAAAACAGCAACGGTATGAACACAATTATCGTCGTCAGTGTCGAAGCAAATATCGCACTGTTCACCTCTAACGCCCCCTTCACACTCGCTGCCTCCCCGTCCCCCATCTTCCCCCAATGCCGTGTGATGTTCTCCAACACCACGATCGCATTGTCCACCACCATCCCAATCGCTATCGTCAAACTCACCAACGAAATTACGTTGATCGTGTACCCCAACACGTACATCCCCACAAAAACACTAATTAGCGATATCGGTATCGTCAGCCCAATAATTACACTCGCCCGCAGCTGCGCTAAAAACAACCACGTAATCAACATCACCAACGCACCCCCGCTCAACAGTGTCCGCGTCAAATTCCGCACATTGCTCACTATCGTCTGCGAATTATCAATGAGCATGTTGATCCGCACGTCCGCCGGCAGCCGCCCCTGGAGCCCCTCAAATGCCTCCCGCAACCGCCGACACACCTCCGTCGTGTTCTGCCCTGATTGCTTCCGTATGATCAGCACCACTGCTTCCCGTCCGTCACCCCACACATATTCCGTCGGCTCACAAAATCCGTCCTCCACCACCGCCACATCCCCCAGCCGAACTAAGCTCCCATGTACTACCCCCAGCACCACCGACCGCACATCCTCTATGCTCTGAAACCGCCCCGGCACCCGCACCTTCACTTGCGTAAACCCATGCTTCAACTCCCCCGCCGGCATCGTGATGTTCTCCCGCGCAAGCGCCTCCTCTACCTGCTTCGGCGTCAATCTCAAACGCTCCAACTGCGTCCTGTCAACATACACGTTGATCTGCCGCCGAAGCCCACCTCGCACCGCCACCTCTCCCACCCCAGGTACCCGCCGCAGCTCATCCACAATCTGCTTGTCCACGATCCGATACAAATCTCGATAACTCTCCCCCGCAGTAACCATCACCACCGCAACCGGAAAATCCGCCGAATTAAACTTAAATATAATCGGATCTTCCACATCCTCCGGTAACTCCCGCCGCACCAGCCCTACCCGATCGCGAATGTCGTTCGCCGCCTCCGCAAGATCCGTACCCCAATCGAATTTCAATGTGATGAGTGATAAATTGTCCTTCGATACCGACGTCAGCGTGTCGAGATTATTGATCGACGAGAGCTTGTCCTCCAAACGCTTCGTCACCTCCGTCTCCACGTCCAACGCTGTCCCACCAGGATACAGCGTCACCACGCTGATCACAGGCGGCTCTATCTCCGGTAACATATCAATGTGCAAAAGCTGCAGTGCCGCCAACCCCAATAACACCAACCCCAGCATCAGCATGCTCGTCGCCACACCCCGTCGCACCGCTATCGCCGGTATGCTCATGGCAGCATCTCCACCCCTACCACTTCAACCGCCATCCCACTCTGCAACCGCTCCCCACCCTTCACCACTACCTCCTCACCTTCCCTTATCGCACCTCGTACCACCCGCCACCCCCCAAGGGTCCGCACTACCTCCACATCTACCCGTTCCGCTACCCCACCCCGCACCACATACACGTGCCATAACCCCGACCCCGGTAGCCGCAGCACCGCACTGTCCGCTACTAAAAGCTCCGCCCTCTCCCCACTCACTATCTCCACTCGCGCAAACATCCCAGGCCGCAACTGCCCGCCCTCGTTCTCACACCTAATCTCCACCGTCCGCGTCCGCCACCGCGCGTCTAACGTCGGATACACTCGCGTCACCCTACCAGTAACCACCACCCCTACCGCGTCCACTGCCACCCGCACCGCTTGCCCCGCCTTCACTACCTCCACACGCCCCTCAGGTACCTCCACCACTACCTTGATCGGCTTCAATTGCACTAACCGCACCAGCGGCGCCCCTACCCCCGCAAACGCCCCAGGATCAACATATCGCTTCGCCACAACCCCATCAAACGGCGCCACCACCTTGTACCTCCGCAGCCGAATCAAAAGCTCATCCTCCGTCGCTTCCACCCGCCGCAATTGCGCTTGCGCTACCTCTAATCGCCCCCGCGCTAACAACATCGCCGTCTCCGCATCGTCATACGTCTGCCGCCCCACCACCCCTTCCCCATACAACTTCCGCGTCCGCTCAAATTGTGTCGCCACATTCGTATACGTCGTCTCCGCTAACGTCACCTCCGCTTCCCCTGCCTTCCGCGCCGCCACCGCTGCCTCGTACATCGCCCGCGCCTGTTCCTCATCCAACTCCGCAAGCACATACCCCGCCGTCACTATGTCCCCTTCCTCTACGTATAACGCCCGCACATTGTCCGCTACCTGTGCCCCTATGTCCGCCTCTTGCCACGCCTCCACATTCCCCGTCGCCTCCACCACCATCTCACAGTTACTCATAATAACTGGCATCACGGCTACCACAACTCGCGCCCGAGCGCTCACTCCCCCCTCCCCCACCTCCCCCCCACGTCGCCAATACCATACCCCCACACCCACCGTAACCCCAATCACTAACGCCCCAATCACGTACCTCTTCATCTCTCTTCCTCCTCTTCCTCTATCCGGCGACTCACCCGCCTCAGCACCCTTAGCGCCACTTCCCCCTCAGCCCGCGTTACCCCCTGAAACAGTACCGGCAACACCGCACTAATCTTCTTCTCAAGTCGCTCCCATGCCGCCCATCCTCGCTGCGTAAGCTCCAGCGTATTCGCCCGCCGCGATACCCCCTGCACCCGCCGTACCAGCCCCCGCCGCGCCGCCCGATCCACTAACCGCGTAAACGCCGACGGGCTTAACCCTAACATCCCACTCAGCTCCGCCTGCGTCGGCCGTCGCGCCCCCCACCCCCACCTCCCATAC
>JAOACZ010000201.1 GCA_026417575.1 bacterium
CTCCTTCACTGCCTCCACCACAAACCTCACCACCCCCTCCCGACCGTCCGCAGGTATTAACATCTTGCTCCGACTCATGTTCTCACACCCCGCCCCCTTCGGCGCCACGTGGATCCGCAGCACCTCTCCACCCACCGGAAATACATACACCATCCCCGGCGTGTTGTCCCCAGTGTTCTCACGCCGTAACGGGTCCCCTACCATCGAACACCGCAAGTACCCTTCCCGCGTCCCACGCCGTATCCCTTCGTTCACTGCTTCCACTAACGTCCCCCCGCTCACCTGTACCTCCCCTCCTATCTCGATAAACACGTTCGTCACCCCAGTGTCCTGGCACACCGGTATCCGCTCCCGCCGTGCTATCTCCGCGTTCTTGATCAACATCTCCACCAACGTCCGCGCCAGCGGTGCTAACTCGCGCCCATACGCCGCCCGCAACGCCTCCATCACATCATCAGGAAGCTCCACACACGCCCGCTGCAATAGCTCCGCCACCGCCTCACTAATCTTTTCCGCCGCAACAGTCCTCATGTCTTTCTCACCACAACACTCACTCTCTTTCCTACGCCTCCCTCGCTAACCTCTCGTACACCCCCAACAACACCCGCTCCCCGTTTCTCTCCCACACCAACTCCCTAATCCGCCTTCGCCCTATCTGCCCTAATTCCATGCGCAATGCCGGATTGTCCAATAATTGCGCCATTAGTAACGCAAAATTTCGCTCATCCCCCGGTACCGCATACAACGCCGCATCCCCAGCGCTCGCCCGATGCTCCGGTAAGTCATACGCCACCTGTGGCAGCCCGCACGCCATGTAGTCTAACACCTTCAACATCGTCGACGCGTTATTCATCGGACACGCCGGATCCGGTGTCACTCCCATCACACATCCCAAAAGCTCCCTCTGCACCTCTTCCCGAGGTAAAAAACCCTTGAAAATAACCCGGTCGCCTAGCCCCAGCTCCCCTACCATTCGCTCTAACTTCTCCCGCTCTGGCCCGTCACCAATTAACACTAACTCAAATTCCCGCCCAAATTCCTTGCACAACACCGCCGCACTCCGCAGCAACCCGTCAACCCCGTCCTGTCGCGCCATTACACCCACATACCCAATCCGTGGCACGCTCGCACTCGCCCCGCACCTCGCTGGCTCCGCCGGTATCTCTTCACCCCGCGGCGCTGTCTTCACTACTACCACCCGCTCTCCACCAATTCCGTGCCTCTCCATAGCTATCCGCGCGTAACTCTCGTTGGTCGCAAGGACAACGTCCGCCACCTTGTGCGACCACCTCTCTAGTAACACCATCAAACTGTATGTCACCCTCCCCACCCAATTCAGCTCCTCCACCCGCTGGCACCCGCTCTTCGCTAACACTAACTCCGGACATAAATCGTGATGATCATAAACCACCTTCACCCCAAATACCTTCCATATCGCTGCAATAACCCAAAGTAAATCCGGCGGATTGCACACGTGTATCACGTCGAACCCTCCCCCACAATATTCCCTCACGCTCTGCCACCACTCATGCCATAACGCCAAAACGTATTCCAACGGATAACCCCACAACGAACGCGCCTCAAACTCCAACGCATGCCTTCGTACCCGCACACCCTCGATCTCCTCTACCCCAGCTCCAAACCCCCGCGTCGCCGGACTAATCACCGTTACACCATGCCCTGCTTTCCGTAGCGTCTGCGCGATCCGCCATACACGATAGTCCGCTGGCACCGGCAAATTCTCCACTATGATGCATACTCGCATACTCCCACACCCCCCCTCACCCTGCCCTCTTGAGCCTTAACACAGTAACCAACTCCTCCCCCTCTGTCTCTTATACACATCT
>JAOACZ010000226.1 GCA_026417575.1 bacterium
CGATAACCGTGCTATCTCCCCAGCATGATTCATCCCCATCTCCACCACCGCATGCGTGTGGCTCTCCCTCAAACGCAGGAGCGTCATCGGCACACCCACATGATTATTGTAATTTGCTTCACTCGCTAACGGCTCACCCACTCGCCCCAGTAAAGCCGCGATCATTTCCTTCACAGTTGTCTTCCCGTTTGTCCCTGTCACCCCAATAACCGGCAGCACAAACCGTTGACGATGGTACCTCGCCAGTTCCTGATACGCAACAAGTGTGTCCTCCACCACATACTGCGGCACCATCACATCTAACACTCGCTCCACAAGCACCGCTGTCGCTCCACGCTGCTCCGCCTCCCTCACGTAATCGTGTCCATCATGCCGCTCCCCTCGCAGCGCCACAAAAAGCTCGCCAGCCTGCAACCTCCGGCTGTCCGTGCTCACCCCGCTCACTCGCGTTACACGCCCATTCGCTCGCGCCGCCGTCGCCCGCAATATCTCATCATGGGTAAACACGACTCGCCTCCAATTCCGCTAAAACCGCCCGCGCCGCTACCCGATCATCATAATCGTAAAACACCCGGTTAATCTCTTGGTACGTCTCGTGCCCCTTCCCCGCTATTAACACCACGTCCCCTGGCCGTGCCGCCGCACACGCTCGCCTAATCGCCGCCTGCCGCTCTAGCTCCACCGCATACGGCCCCCGCTTCATCCCCGCGCATATCTCCTCCGCTATCACCCGCGGGTCCTCACTCCGCGGATTATCACTTGTAATAATCACATAATCCGCCAGCTCCTCCGCCACCGCGCCCATCCGCGGACGCTTCCCTCGATCTCGATCCCCCCCACACCCAAATACCACCCACAACGCCCCCTGCGTAATCTCCCGCAAGCACGTCAGCACATTCCGTAACGCATCATCGGTATGTGCATAGTCCACTACCACTGTCAACCCGAGCTTGTTCGTAATAAACTCCAACCGCCCAGGCGCCGCTGGCATCGTCCCCATCGCCTCTATCAGCCTCTCCACCTCCGCCCCACATGCCACCGCCGCCCCAAGCGCACACAACGCATTCGCTACGTTGTGCCGCCCAAGCACATTCATCCGCACCCCTCGAAATACACGACCTCCCCATACAATATCACACTCGCACCCGCTCGACCAAAGCTTCAGCCGCTCCGCTCGCAATTCCGCCCCCGCCCCACCTATACTCACCGTCACTGGCTCGATCCCTCTTGCCCGCAGCCTGTCTCTTATACACATC
>JAOACZ010000232.1 GCA_026417575.1 bacterium
CATGATGGTAGTGTACTTCGCCGTGCGAATTATATTCATCGCGCTCATGGTGGTGGCTATTATTAATTTAATTAAACAAATAAAGGACCTCCTCCAGCGCACTATTACCGTGCGCGCACTGAGGTTATCCGACGCCCTTCAGAATTTCGCTGCCGCTGCGGGCTTCCAGGTGTCTGGCATGCCCGGTTGGTTTCAACGCACCTGGCTACTGGGTGGCGGTGTGGAGCAGTACGAAGCCGGCGAGCTATTCCGCCTGGCCAAACAACTATCGCGCACGGTGCTGTTCGTGCAGGGTAATGCTATTCACTTCATCAGTACATCTGCCACCTTCCCGCAGCAGTATCGTGTGGCATACGAGGAGTTTTACCGGCATAACCTTGACGAGTTACGCCGGCGTACGCTCATATCGCTGGTGCGTGACACCTCCGACGAGCACACACGTAACGTCGTCACGGCTGCGGAGATTGACCGTCAGGGGCTTGTGGGGCTGGAGCGGGTGGACATCCCCTATGCACCGGCCACACGGCTGGGCAAGCTGCCTGCCGAGAAGACCATCATGGCATTCGTGCATGCCCTGAAGGTGTTTGGTTTCAAATTCTCCAACGTGCCCATGGCTTTAAAGAATTTAAAGGATTACCCAGTCGTGGAGCGCGAGCAATTCCTGCCGAAGCTATACATTGCCGACAACCCGCAGAAGGTGAAGGACAGCACGGCCAAAGAAACGCTGGAGCACATCGCCGGTAATTACACCACCTACAGTGTGCGACGGGTGTATGAGAGCGTGCGCATGCCCATGACTGCCGGCCCCTTTCAGACACTCATGGCTCAGGGCTTTCCCGGCGTGCGCTCTCTGCGCTGGCGGGTGGCCGACACAGTGGCTGAAGTGGAATATGAAGTAGCCGATACCGGCGTACCGTTGAACATCGTAATTAATTATTTATGAAAAAGTTGGCAATAATTCAAAGAGATATTGATACTACTGGAGGTTACCAGCCTTTTGTATCCAACCCTACCACTCCTCCATTTGTCGCTCCATTAGATAACCATTATCTATCAGTATCATACGTCGCTTACGCCGAGTGGTGCGGAGATAACAGCAGCCGCAATGTGAAGGTGAGCGGAGTTGTGGGTAGTACCCCTTCCGACTGGGCTTCAACGGTAGGCATTCATCTGGCGATCACCCTCCCCACATCCTGGGAGGCGGAGGGGTTCGAGACAGGAACCGTGCTCATATTCGTCGCCCAGAGTGCGTCGGATAATATTATTCTGGAGGCGGATATCAT
>JAOACZ010000204.1 GCA_026417575.1 bacterium
GGACATCAATTGGCGGGGGGATTGTTGATGGGGGGGGATTTGCGTGGGAAAACGGGAAGTTTCCGGAGTTTACGGGGCCCGATCCGGGCTATCATGGGTTGGTGTATTGGGATGCGTTTAAGGATGTGCCAGGGATGGGGAATGTAGCGTTTATTTTGAAGGTGCGGGTGACGTTGCTACGGGACACGGGAGCGGCGCTGAGTCCATTTAATGCGTTTTTGTTCCTACAAGGATTAGAAACGCTGGCGTTGCGGCAACGAGAACACTCGGCGAACGCGCTTGCGATTGCGGAGTGGCTGAGGGAGCATCCGTTAGTGAGCTGGGTAAGCTATCCGGGGTTGGCAGATAGTCCGTATCACTCGTTAGCGAGGAAGTATTTGCGGGGTGGTTTTGGAGGGATAGTGGGTTTTGGGATCAAGGGGGGGATGGCAGCGGGGGTGCGCTTTATTGACAATGTGAAGTTGTTATCACACTTAGCGAACATAGGGGACGCGAAGACGTTGGTAATCCATCCTGCGTCGACGACGCACCAGCAATTGACGGCAGAGGAGCGGGCGGCGACTGGGGTAACGGATGATTACATACGTTTGAGTATTGGGCTGGAGCACGTGGAGGACATTAAGGCGGACATAGATCAGGCGTTAAAGGCGGCGGTGCAGGGATGAGGAGCGTAGAAGAGCAGCTGAAGGTGATCCGGCGCGGGGTGGTGCAAATTTGTGAGGAGGGGGAGCTGCGCGAGAAGCTCGCGCGTGGGAAGCGATTGCGGGTAAAGTTAGGGGTGGACCCAACGGCGGCGGACCTCCACTTAGGGTTCACGGTGGTTTTGAGAAAGCTGCGACAATTTCAAGAACTGGGGCACCAGGCGGTGCTGATTATTGGTACGTACACGGCGCAGGTGGGGGACCCGTCTGGGAGGGACAAGTCGCGGCCGCAGTTGGCGGAGGAGACGGTGATGGCGAACGCGGAGAAGTACTTAGCGCAGGCGGGGAAAGTATTAGATTTGAGCCGGGTGGAGGTACGGTACAATGGGGAATGGTTTAAGGGGATGAAATTCATGGATGTGATCAAGCTGCTGGCGAAGAGCACGGTGGCGCGGATGTTGGAGCGGGAAGATTTTTCTGGGCGAGTGAGCGCGGGTGTGCCGATTTATTTACATGAGATTGTATACCCTCTGATGCAGGGGTATGATTCGGTGGTAGTGGGGGCGGATGTCGAGCTTGGTGGGAGTGACCAGACGTTTAACTTGATGATGGGGCGAGATTTGCAACGTGATGCGGGGCAGGAGCCGCAAGTATGTATCACGATGCCGTTACTGGAGGGGCTGGACGGGGTGCGGAAAATGTCGAAGAGTTTTGGGAATTATGTAGGGATCAACGAAGCGCCGAAGGAGATGTTTGGGAAGATAATGTCAGTGAGCGACGAGATGATGTGGAAGTACTACGAGTTGGTGACGGATGTAGCGTTAGAGGAGATTGAGGAGATGCGGGAGGGGGTAACGGAGGGGGGGTTACATCCGATGGAGGTGAAGAAGCGATTGGCGGGGGAGATAGTGCGGATGTACCACGGGGAGGGGGCGGCACGGGAGGCGAGAGAGGAGTTTGAGCGGGTTTTTTCGGCGCGGGAGGTGCCGAGCGAGATGAGGGAGGTGCGGGTAGTACCAGACGGGGAGGGGAGGATAGACGTGGTGGGGTTGTTGGTGAAGAATGGGTTGGCGAGCAGTAACGGGGAAGCGCGGCGACTGATTGGGCAAGGGGCAGTGGAGCTTGGGGGGGAGCGGGTGAAGGAGTTACGGGTGGTGGCGCCTAGGGAGGGGGAAGTAGTTTTGCGAGCTGGTAAGCGGCGATTTTTGCGGGTAATCATTGAGCGAGGGGGAACAACATGAAAGTAGCGGTTGTGGGTACAGGGTATGTAGGGTTGGTAGCGGGGACATGTTTTGCGGATAGTGGCAACGACGTGATTTGTGTAGACAATGACGCAGGGAAGATCCGCATGCTGCGGAAGGGGCGGGTACCGATTTACGAACCTGGGTTGGAGGAGTTGGTGAAACGGAACAGCCATGCAGGGCGTCTGGTTTTCACGACGGAGTTAAGCGAGGCGGTGAGGAAGTCGGAAATTATTTTTGTGGCGGTGGGGACGCCAGCGAAGGAGGATGGGAGTGCGGATTTGAGTGCGGTGTTTGCGGTGGCGGAGGGGATTGCGCGAGCGATGGATGGGTATCGAGTGATAGTGATGAAGAGCACGGTGCCGGTGGGGACAGCGGATCGGCTTTGCGAGCGGATCAAGGGGCTAACGAAGCACGTATTTGATGTGGTATCGAATCCAGAGTTTATGAAAGAAGGGGCGGCGTTGGAGGATTTTTTGAAGCCGGAGCGGGTGATTGTGGGGACGGCGAGCCGGCATGCGGCGGAGCTGCTGAGGGAGCTATATGCGCCGTTTATGCGGACGGGGGCGGCGTTTCTGGTGATGGACAATCGGTCAGCGGAGATGAGCAAGTACGCGTCGAATGCGATGTTAGCGGCGCGGATATCGTTTATGAATGAGGTAGCGAACATTTGCGAGCGGGTGGGTGCGGACGTGCATCACGTACGCTTGGCGGTAGGGATGGATTCACGGATTGGGCCACGCTTTTTGTTTCCGGGGGTAGGGTATGGAGGATCATGTTTTCCGAAAGACGTACAAGCATTAGCGGCGACGGCACGTGGGGTGGGGTACACGCCGCGCTTGATAGAGAGTATTGAGGCTGTGAACGAAGCGCAGAAGCGGGTATTATTTGAGAAGATAAGGGAGTACTACAAGGGTGCACTACGGGGGAAAAGGTTTGGGGTATGGGGGTTGGCGTTCAAGCCTCAGACAGACGACATGCGGGAAGCACCGTCGTTGGTAGTGATTGAATGCTTGTTAAGGGCGGGGGCGGAGGTGGTGGCGTATGATCCGATCGCGGAGAGGACGGCACGGGCAGTCTTGGGGGAACGGATCAGGTATGGGCGGACGCCGTATGGTGTTTTGAGAGGGGCAGACGCCTTAGTGCTGGTTACTGAGTGGAACGAGTTTCGGAATCCGGATTTTGAGCGAATGAAGAAGATGTTAAAGGAGCCGGTAATATTTGATGGGCGAAATCAGTATGATCTGGAAGAGATGCGTGAGCGAGGGTTTACGTACATCAGCATAGGGCGACCGGCGGTGAGACAGGAGGGAGCAAAGTAGGTTTGGTGCATGCATACGGGTGGATTGTTAGTTGGGGCACACATGTCGGTGGCGGGGGGGCTGGAGCATGCGATCACGGCGGCGGTAGCGTGTGGGTTTAATTGTATGCAATTGTTTACGCATTCGCCGAGGGTATGGGAGGCGGTCTTGGCGAATGGAGAGGAGTGCGAACATTTTCGGATGTTGCGGCGAGCACATCGGATTCGTTTTGTGAGTGTGCATGCGCCGTATTTGCCGAACTTAGCGACACCGGATGATAAGCTGTGGGAGAGGTCGTTAGCGACGATTCGTCGTGACGTAAAGGTAAGTGAGGCGATTGGGGCGGATGTGTATGTGATGCATCCGGGGAGCAGGAAAGGGAGTAGTGTCAAGGAGGCGGTCAGGCGAGTGGGGGAGGCGTTAAAACAACTGTGTGAGGGAGGGGTACCGAAGGTTCAGTTAGTGTTGGAGACGACGAGTGGGGGCGGGACGATGTTGGGAGGGAGACTAGAGGAGTTGGCAGAAATTATCACGATAGCGGAGGGGAGCGTGCCGGGGCTGCGGTGCGGGGTGTGTATTGACACGGCGCATGTATTTGCGGCGGGGTGGGATGTACGTCGGGCGACGGGGGTGGCGAGCTTAATGGAGGGGCTGCGGGGTACAGTAGGGGTTAACAGGCTGAGAATGGTGCATGCGAATGATTCGATGCATGGGCACGGGACGGGGCGGGATCAACACGCGCACATAGGGATAGGGAAGATTGGGCTAGAAGGATTTCGTGAGTTGATGAAGGTGGCGTTGCTACGCCGTGTGCCATGGATTTTGGAGACGCCGAAGGATGACGAGGGAGCTGACGTACGGAATCGGATGGCACTTGAGCGGGTATATCACAGCACTCGACGGCATGTGAGGTGAAAGAATGAGTGAGGGAAGAAGGGGAGAAAAGGGTTTTGAGGATGAGCGGATTAAGGGCGCGCCGCGGGGGAGTGGAGTTTACGTAATGAAGGATGGGCAGGCACGTGTACTGTATGTGGGGAAGGCAAAGAATCTACGTGCGCGGATACTGAGTTATTTTCGGCCAGGGGCAGATGGACGGCCGAATGTGGCTTTTTTGGGATCGAAGGTGGCGGAGATAGAGTATGTGACGACACCGACGGAAGAGGAAGCGGCGTTGTTAGAAAACCAGTTGATAAAAGAATATCAACCGCGATACAACTTCGAGCTAAAGGACGATCGGCGGTATTTCTCGCTAAAGGTAACGATTCAAGAAGAGTTTCCACGCTTACTTGTAACGCACCAGCGAGTTGATGACGGTTCCCTGTATTTTGGGCCGTTTCCGAGGGGAGTGCATGTGAAGCGCCTTGCGCGGGTTTTGCAGAAGAAGTATGGCTTGCGCCGGTGCGGCGGAGCGAGCTGCCGAAGGAGAGGGGAATGTATGTACGCCCAAATAGGAGGATGCAGCGCACCGTGTAGTGGGAAGGTGAGTCGGGAAGAGTATCATGTGCGGGTAGAGGGATTGATAGAGGAGCTGCGGCGCATAGAAGCTATGAACGTGGTAGAGGACGAATGAGAAGGGGAGTGGAGGGGTGATGAAGGTAGTAGTGGCGGAGCATGCGGGGTTTTGTTGGGGGGTGAAGCGAGTAGTGCAAATGACGGAGCGGCTAGCACGTGAGGCGAGTGGTGGGAAGGAGATATACACATATGGCCCATTGATTCATAATTGCGCGGTGATCGAGCGGTTAGCTAGGGCGGGGGTGCGTGTGCTTGAGGGGGAGGTGAGCAGTGAGATGCTTTGCAGGTTGGGGCCGAGGGCGGTAGTAGTTCTTCGTGCACATGGAGTGGGACCGGACGAGTTAGCTATGTTACGGGCGGCTGGGATAGAGATAGTGGATGGGACTTGTCCGCACGTGCACGGGATTCAGGAGAGGGTTGCGGCGGCTCACGCGCGGGGGAGGGAAGTAGTGATTTTAGGGGATGAAGGTCATGCAGAAGTGATTGGATTGTTGGGTTTTTGTGAGGGAAAGGGGGTGGTAGTAGGTTCGCTGGAGCAAGTAGATCGGGTAGACGTGAGCAAACCGCTGACTGTAGTGGCGCAATCCACGCTTGATGGGAAAACGTTTGAGCGATTAACGAAGTGGTTACGGGAGCACGCGAGGGACGTGGAGATAGAAGATACACGGTGTGAAGCTACAGCACGGACGCAAGCAGAAGCGGTGGAGCTGTGCAAGGTGGTGGACATCATGGTGGTGGTGGGAGGAAGGAACAGTGCAAACACGAATCGGTTGGTGCAGTTATGCCGAGACCGGGGGACGAGGACAGTGCATGTGGAGGGGGCGGGGGAACTGCAGCGGGAGGATTTTCTTGGGAAAGAGATTGTGGGTGTAACGGCAGGGTCGTCTACGCCGGATTGGATCATAGCGGAGGTAGTTGAACGATTGCGGTCGTGGTAATCGTTGATAACCAAGAGCCTGGAGGGAGCTGATGAGCGTAGCGATAGAGTGTTTTTATGAGGGGGAGTTAAAGTGCAGGGCGCGGCACGATCGATCGGGGAGTGAGGTATGGACGCAAGCGCCAGCGGACAACGGGGGTAAGGGGATGAAGTTTTCGCCTACGGACTTGATGGCAACAGCATTGGGGACGTGCATGCTGACCATCATGGGGTTGGTGGCGCAGCGACGTGGGCTGGATATACGAGGCACGCGGGTGCGGGTAGTGAAAGAGATGGTAAGCGAGCCGGTACGTCGGATTGGGGCTTTAAGGATACAGATTGAGGTAGCGGGAGGAGAACGACTTTCAGTGGAGGATCGCGTGCGTTTAGAACGGGGAGCACTGCAGTGTCCGGTGAAGCATAGTTTACATCCGGAAGTGGAGGTGAGTGTGGAGTGGCGATGGGGGAATGGCAAGAGATAGGGGGGCGCGACTAATCACGGGGCGTAGGGGGATCATGAAAAAATAGAAAAAAGCGCCGGGGGGTAACCGGCGCTTTGTGTTTTTTGTTTTTAGGCAGGTAAACGTGGTTAACGCTGTGCGCGGCTGGTTGCGGGGAGCAGTGGCTTAAAAGAGCGAGGGACAAAGACAGGCCAGATTTGAACAGCTGGGCGAGGGCCCTGATCGCGCACTACGGCGCGGAAGCGGACGGCGGGGACATAATTCGTGAGCATGGCGTGGATGAGCCACTGAGCATTCGTGAGTGGTGTGACAGAGGTCAGCACTGGACCGCGTGAGGTGAGCTCTAAAGTGAGGGGGTCATTGTCAGGATCACAAGCGATGAGGTGGTAGCGATAGAGGTTGTTTGTGCCCCAGAAGAGAGGCGGGACAGAAAGGATAACGGGTGGGCGATTAGAGAAGACGGGGGGCAGGTTTGTCCATACCGGCGGATGATTAGTCCAGACCGGGGGTTGATTTGTCCAAATAGGAGGTTCGCGAGTGATCCGGATGGCCATAAGGGCGTCGCTGGCTGTTTGCGGATTTTGGCCGGCCTGCACGGCAGTGACAGTGAGCAGGTTTGAACCTGGGAGGAGTGCGATAGGCTGGGAGCGCCAGCAAAAATTGGAGACAAGGGTGCATGGGCCACTTGCGCCGCTGCTACTTGCATAGGCGATGCGATCTACGGGGACCTGAGGGGAAAAGACAACACCGGCCAGCACGACTGTGGGGGCGAGTGTGATCCATTCGGGAGCAGGAGTAGGGACGATGATTTGAAGGACAAAGCCGGTAGGAGCAGGTATAGTACCGCGATCAGCGAACGCTAGAGGGGTGCAAATTGCCAAACTGAAGAGGCAGAAGAAAAAGAGCTTTTTCATGGGAGTCTCCTTTGGTATGTTATTGAACCGTCTCATGGGAGCAAATAGCCTTCAAGGTACTGCACGGATTTTTGGCACGAGGCATCCACTGTACTGATTATAGCAAAAGTTATTGTCGCTGTCAACGTTGCGCTGCGGTCGCAAAAAAAATCTGACTGAAATGGGACTACATAGGTAATAGTACTTCATACGAGTGAAAGTAAGATGACGGTTGGACGAAAAACACAGAGGTAAGAGTGAAGGATCGCACGTTGGACAAACTGACACACGATAAGATTGTGAAACACATGACAAGGGTGGCGTGCGCAACATGCGAAAGAAAGTCGAGACGCGGGTAGTGAATGGGTACATGCTGCAAAGAGCGTGAATCGCAAGGATGCGATTGTGGAGATGTAGGGAGGGCGCGGCGCGGCAGACGTGGCGTGAACAGCGGGCGCGGCGCGGGGAAGTAACCCAGATGGACGACAGTTCTCATGATTGGTGCGAAAAACGGAGCGAGAAGGACGTGCTGATAACGCTGATTGACGAGGCAACCAGCTCGTTGGGGTGTGTGGCGTTCGTTGGGGGCGAGACGACGGTGGAGAGAAGAGTGATGTGCAGCCGGGGTGGTAAGGTGCACACTTGGAACTTAAGGCGATGCGGGCGCAGAAAAAGTGAAGGGGATGGAGCGGGGGTAAGGCGCAGAGAGAGACCTAGCGCGTGAGGGTGTGCTTGACGCGTAACAGCACGCACGGCACGCATCACTGCAAAAGGGCGCTCTGAGAGCATGGTGTATGAATTGTGTGGCTGGTTGGCGCGTGAAAGGTGTCCAGACGAAGGCAGTTGCTTTTTGTGGACAAGTTTGCTGTGGCGCGTAGTGTTGATTGGCAGCGAGTTGCGATCGTCCGCAAACGCTTGCCTGGAGCCGTTTCCATATGTTCGCAATTCACTGTACTGCAACGAGTCGCGCTGCGGCATGGCTGGGTGTTCGTTTAGAAAGAAGATCCAACGACCGGAACGAGTGCCGACGGCTCATGCCGTCGCATGGCATTCACGGTTGTGCGGTTGATTAGCCACGGCGGATTGGTTGCATGCTTGTTTCTGCGGGAGAGCTGGGTTGCGGATGCGACGGGAGAGCTGTTGCGACAGTGCCGCGATGCGCCTGGTGCGCATGTGGCGGGTGGGCGGCGCGGAAGACGCGTTTTCGTGCCAGGAAGCGGATTTGCATGAAGGAGACGGATCCGGGGCCGATGCCGCTCGATCAGGAAGAGGTAGGGAAGAGCGTGGCAGGTGGGTTTGCGTGGACAAGGCGATGGTGATGGCGGGGGTTCAATTGACATTTTTTGTTGATTACAAATGGTGATTTATGTCGGGTGAATTTGTGCGCGATGGGTTCGTGTGAGTTAGTGGTGGGCGGGGCCGGCGACCCTCCAAAATTGGGGAAGCGAGAAATTGTGTTCATGTCGGATGAGTGGGTGCGGGGTAAGTTCGAGGGAGTTAGCGGTCGCCGAGGCCGGCGACCCTCGATAAGAAAGGTTCTGGTGGGTTGTGGGCGTGGTTTCGGGCGGGATTGAGGGCAACGGGGCCAGTGTGCGTCGGTGGGAAAGAGCCATGATGGAGGCGTGTGGGTTGGGGGGTGTGGCCGGGTGAGGAATGGGTGTGCGGGGCGGGTCGCCTGGTAGGAGAGAAATTGAATGAGGGTGGATGTGGGCTCGCGTCAACTGCACTGTTGCGTTAGTAGTGACCAGCCATAGGGACCAAATTGTATTGACAGGAAGTGAGAGGGGGTGGTATACTGGCATGGGAGAGAAACGGTGAGGAGACATGAGCGGGGTTAGAAACGGAGATGATGAAGACAAGGCGGTAGGAATGAGGGAAGTTGAGGAACTTGGAGAAGACGAAAGGAGAGTAGAATGAAGCGGTCAGAGATAAATGAGTTGATCCGTGAGGCGAAGGAATTTTTTGCGCGGATGGGCTTTGCGTTACCGCCAGTAGCGTACTGGACACCGTCGGAGTGGCGGGAGAAGGGTGGGGAGGTGCGAGAGATATTGGACGTGGGGATTGGGTGGGATGTGACCTGTCTCTTATACACATCT
>JAOACZ010000074.1 GCA_026417575.1 bacterium
AGATGTGTATAAGAGACAGTTCGCGGGTGGGGCTGCAGGTGGGGTTGGAGTGGACTGCGTGGTAGTTGGCGTGGAGCTGGTGGGAGTGCGTCCGTCACGAGTCGGTTCTGGCGGTGTGGAGAAGAAATCCATCTGGTCGCTTTCGGGGAGGCAGGCCAGGATACCTGCTTTGGTCAGATCTTCCACGAGGGTACGGTTGCAGGATGTTCGGCGTTGAAAATCTTCGCGGCTAGTGAAGGGGCCTTGTTGACGTGCGCGCACAATTGCCTGGGCTTGTGCTTCGCCCAAGCCACTGAACATGAGGAAGGGCGGGATAATGTCGTTGCCGTCAATGACGCAGCGCACGGCGTCTGACTTGTACAGGTCGATGTTGCGCATGCGAATGCCGCGCTCGAACATTTCGAGGGCGACTTCGTAGACCGTGAGTTCATCTTCGTCCTTTTTTGTGAGTTTGCGGCGGCCCTGGGCGAGGAGGGTTTCCATAGCTGCGCGGATGGCAGCTTTTCCTTGAGAAATGACTTGAACGTTTGCCGCATGGCGCATGACGGTGAAATAGGTTGCGTAGAAAGCAACCGGGTGGTGCACCTTGCAATATGCGATGCGAACGGCGTTAAGGACGTAGGCCACCGCGTGAGCTTTGGGGAACATGTACTTGATTTTTTGACATGACTCGATGTACCAGTTGGGCACGTGATGGCGTTTCATGACCTCAATGTCTTCTGGCTTGAGGCCTTTACCTTTACGTACCTGCTCCATAATTTTGAAGGCATGGAGGGGCGGGACACCTTTGTTGATGAGGTACAGCATGATGTCATCACGGGGGCAGATGGCGTCGCGCAAGGTTGCCTGACCGCTTTTGATGTAATCGCGGGCATTATTGAGCCAGACATCGGTACCGTGGGACAAGCCGGAGATACGAATCAAGTCAGCGAAGGTTTTTGGGCGTGTTTCCTCGAGCATGCCGCGCACGAACTCGGTACCGAATTCGGGGATGCCGTAGGTACCGACTTTGCAGTTGATAGCTTTTTCGGAGACACCGAGCGGTTTGACGCTCGAGAACAGCGCAAGCGTTTTTTTGTCGTCGAGGGGGACGGACGTGACGTCCTTTCTGAGATAATCGCTGAGCAAACGGATTTGGGTAGGGTCATCATGGCCAAGGATATCGAGCTTGAGGAGCTGCTCTTCCATGGCATGGTAGTCGAAGTGTGTCGTCTGGACGGAGGCTTCGGTTTTGTTAGCGGGGAACTGGACAGGGCAGAATTCTGTGATGGCTTTGTTGCGCGGGAGGATGATGATGCCACCGGGGTGTTGGCCGGTGGTGCGTTTAATTCCGGAGAGGCCTTCGACGACGCGGTCGATTTCGGCCCGGGGCCAGCGTGCGCCGGTGCTCTCAAGGTATTTCTTCACCATGCCGTAGGCGACTTTGCTTTGGAGGGTGCTGATGGTACCAGCGCGGTAGACGTACTCTTTGCCGAAGAGTTCTTCTACGAAGCGATGGGCGCGCGCCTGGTATTCGCTGGCGAAATTGAGATCAATATCAGGTGTTTTATTGCCTTCGAAGCCAACGAAGGTTTCGAAGGGGATGTCGAAGCCGTAGCGCTGCATGGGGGCGCGGCAGCGTGGGCAGGCGCGAGGGGGCAAATCAACGCCCACCTCGGCGGAGATGCCGTCGAGGGGGGCATGGCGCGGGGCGCCAGTTTCGTCGTAGTGGATGAATTCGGTGAGCGAGCACTGCGGGCAGACATAGTGCGGCGGCAGGCTGTTGACTTCGGTTATGCCGGCGAGATAGGCGACGAAACTGGAGCCCACCGAGCCGCGCGAGCCGACGATGTAACCGTCGTCGAGAGATTTGCGGACAACTTTCTGCGCGAGGAGATACAAATCGGCGAAATGATTACTAATGATGTCGTTCAACTCGCGCTCGAGGCGGCGCTGGACGAGGGGGTGGAGGGTGGTGCCATAGAGCTCGTGGGCGCGTGCGTAGCAAAGGCGCGTGAGTTCTTCTTCGGCTCCTGCGAGCTTGGGCGGATGGAAGCCGCTGGGAATGGGAGCAAGTGATTCGATTTGTGCAGCGATGAATTGGGGGTTGTCAACGACGACTTCACGTGCAGCTTCCTCGCCGAGGTAGGCGAACTCTTCGAGCATTTCCTCGGTGGTTTTGAAATACAACGGCGCGTCGGTACTTTCGTCGGGATCTTTATCATAGCCTTGGCTTATTTGCAGGACGCGGCGGAACAACATTTCGTGTTCGTCGAGCACATGGACGTCGCCGGTGGCGACCACGGGTTTATGGAACTTTTTGCCTAGTTCGTAAATGCGGCGGTTGATGGCGAGGAGGTCGGCTTCGGAGGCGAGGATGCCTTTGGTTACGTAGAAGGCGTTATTGCCGCGTGGTTGGATTTCCAGGTAGTCATAGAAAGGAATAAGTTCGGCGCAACGGGCATCATAATCGCGGGGGCTTACGCGACCGAGATGGGCTGCTAGGGCCAGTTGGAAGACTTCGCCGCATTCGCAGGCGCTGCCGAGGAGAAGGCCGTCGCGGTACTCCTGGAGTACGGCGCGTGGGATGAGGGGCTTATTGTAGAAGTACTTGCAATGCGAGAGGGAGACGAGTTCATAGAGATTGCGCAGGCCGCGGGGGGAGCGCGCATAGATGATGAGGTGATGCACTTTGCGCTTGAAGTCGGCCAGATCATCGCGGGAGAGGACGCGGCCGGATTCTTTGCGGCCTAGCAACTGTTCCAGTTCGGCGGGCTGGAAGTTAACCAAATAGGCCTCGACGCCGAGCAAGACTTTGATACCGAATTTTCTGCCGAGGGCGTAGGCATCAGGGAAGGCGTGGACGTTGCCATGGTCGGTGATACCAATGGCTGGGTGGCGCCACAGGGCGGCGCGTTCGATCAAGGCGGCGAGATCGGTGAGGCCATCCATTTGGCTCATTTTGGTGTGGGTGTGGAGCTCGACGCGGTGGAGGGAGGAGGTTTCGCGCCGGACGCGGGGTTCGATGCGTTCGACGCGCTCGACGCGGAGTTCGAGCTCATCATCGCGGAGAGACTTGTCGAGGACGCCGGTGACGGCGAGCCAGTCGCCGCGCTCGAGCTTGAGGAGGGGCCCGGGAGACTTAGTGGCTGGGGAGTTGGGGAGGCGCGCATCGCGGCCGTTGGCTGGGCGGAGCACGCACTCCAAGGTGCTGGTGTAGTCGGTGAGGGCAAACTTTTCCAGGGAGAACTGTTCGGTGCCGCCGGGAGTGTAGGAGACCACAGTGCCGTGGAGGGTAACGAGCTTGCGCAAGGGAGGCTGGCGGACGAGCTCGCTGATGGCGACGGGCGGGCGCGGGGTGGCGCGGCCACTGTCGTAGAGGATGCTTTGGCACTCGGCCGCAGCGTGGGAGCGTGCTTGTTGCAAAGCACGTTGAATTTCGTTTTCCCGTTCCTGGCGACGAGCGGCGAGTTCGGTGTGGAAGTCACCCACAGCGAAGTCGACTGGGAGGGATTGCTGGAGCGTTTGCTGCACCCACGCGGCAATGATCTGGTGGGCGCCGCGCTGAGTGAGGGTGCGCACTGCCAGTTCACTTGCCACGTAGATGCGGAGGGTACCGTCACGTAGTTCCCAGCGGCAGGGTTCGAGGTAACCGCGTAAGCAAGCCGAAGCGGTTTCGAGATCAAAGCAGACATCCGGCCAGTGGATTTCCAAGACGGTGGGGAGAGCGATGGGTGTATGATAGCGCGCGCGCAGGACTACGTGGCGAACGTGATTAGCATGGGCCTGCTGCAAGGCAGTGCGCAGGAGTGGCAGATGCGGAGCAGCGTCGGCAGCGAGGACATCCAGGTGCAGCTCCCAGGCTGCCCGCAGCGCGTCGACACATAGACGTTCGAAGCGCAATGCGGCCGCAATTTCCGCTGGGGTGGCCAGGCCTAATCGTTGTATGACATCGCTCGGTGAGAGTGCTACGATGGTTTTCACACTTGGAGGCTCGTTTGGGATCGGTGCATTATAGCAAACGTATCCCCGCAACGCAACCAGGTAAAAAGACGCATCTGACAGTCAGCAATTGTGTCTGCAAGAGGCTTTGCGCATGTCTCATGGGCGCGCCAGAGTTACGGGAAAAAAGCGAGGAGAACGTGCGCCGAGAGAATGCCGACGCGCTGAGAGAGGGACGCGGGGTAAGCACGGATAGGAGCAGCAAGTTGAGGAGCAGGCGGGCGACGGGGTTAGAGCGAAAGGTTGGAAAGAGCGAAGCGATTTGCATAATGCTTGAGGTACGGCGTGGGTGCGAGAGGCTGTGTGAGCGAGGATAGAAGACGGAGAATTAGTGAGACCATCCATGAGGGGGACCTGCGGAGGCTTGCGAATTGCTGGGAGAGAAAGGTCACCTCCTGGTGTTGCAACATTGGTGCTCGTAAGACGCCAACAGAGGTTGTTTGCAAATGGTCAGGAACGACAGGGAGGAGGGCTGGGTTGAGAGCGAAGTGGGGTTGCGCGGTAGACACTAGTACCGGTGCGATTTGTGCGACAAGCGAGAATGAGTCGGAAGAGTTTAAGCATGCGGCGCTGACGGTTGGTGCACGTTGTTTGGGGGATTCGGCGGGCATGTGGGGCAGAGAGTGTTCACTGTCCAGGTTGGAGAGGAGCAAAAGATGGACGGAAAAAACAGAGATGATCGAGACTGGGTGCGATTTTTGCTGGGATGATGGCACTTTGGTTGTGTGGGGTAGGGGGTAAAGGGCAGGGCAGATGGAAGTTTGGCAGGGTGTGGGGGTTTTGCTACAATACCGGTTGATGAGCAAGAGTACGAGCACGGGGAGGAGCGATGTGCCTTGCGCTGCCAGGTGAGGTGGTGGCATTATTAGGGGAGGGGATGGCGCGGGTGCGCTTTGGGGAGACGGAGATGACTGTGAGCTTGGCGTTGGTGGAAGAGGTGAAGCCGGGAGATTTTGTGGTGGCGCATGCGGGTTTTGCGATTACGAAGTTGGACCGGGAGGAGGCGGAGGCGACGTTGCAGTTATGGCGGGAGCTGGAGGCGGCGGCGAGGCGGGCGTGATGAAGTATGCGGATGAGTACCGGGATGAGCGGCTGGTGGGTGCGCTTTTAGCGCGGATGCGGGAAGGGGCGGCGCGGCTGCCGCGGGCAGTGCGCATCATGGAAATTTGCGGAGGGCACACGGTGGTACTGTGCCGGGCGGGCGTGCATGCCGTGCTGCCCGAGGAGGTACAAGTGGTGTCGGGGCCGGGGTGTCCGGTGTGCGTGACGCCGCGGGGAACAGTTGATCAAGCGATCTGGTTAGCAGAGCAGCCGGGCGTGGTGGTGTTTACGTTTGGCGATATGTTACGGGTGCCGGGAGAACGCGGCACGTTAGGTGCGTATGCAGGGCGAGAGGGGAAAGTGCGCTTGATGTACTCAGCCTTGCAAGTGGTAGAGTATGCGGAAGCACATAGAGGGGAGACGTGCGTGCTGTTAGGGATAGGTTTTGAAACGACAGCGCCAGGGATCGCGGCGGCGGTGCTCCGTGCGGCAGAGCGGGGAGTGAAGAATTTGTTTGTACTGGCTGCAGGGAAGCGAACGGTGGCGGCGATGCGGGCGTTGCTGGAGGACCAGGAGGTAGCGCTGGATGGTTTTATTGCGCCGGGGCATGTGACGACTGTGATTGGGGCGCGGTCGTATGAGTTTATCAGCGCAGAGTTTGGGAAGCCGTGTGTAGTGGCCGGGTTTGAGGTGTGCGACGTGGTAGACGCGCTGGGGCGAGTGGTGGAGCAATTGGTGGCGGGTGCGGCCCGCGTCGAGATTGAGTACACGCGCAGTGCGACCTGGGAGGGGAACCAGAAAGCGCAGGCAGTGATTGCGCGGGTTTTCGAGCCGTGCGAGGCGGAGTGGCGCGGTCTGGGGAGGATTCCCGCGAGTGGGTATAAATTGCGGGGAGAGTTTGAGGATTTTGACGCGGTAGGGCGGTTAGGTGTGCCGGGGATGAGTTCGGCAGATCCAGCGGGCTGCCGGTGTGGGGAGGTGTTGCGAGGGGTTTGTGCGCCGCCGGATTGTGCACTATTTGGGCAGGGGTGCACGCCGGAACATCCGGTGGGGCCGTGCATGGTAGCGAGCGAGGGAAGTTGCGCAGCGTACTACCTCTACGGGGTGCGCGCGAGGGCAAGGGGAGAGCAGAAAAGGATATGAACAGGAGGGTAATCAGCATGGCGCACGGCGGGGGCGGGCTGCAGATGCACGCGTTCTTGCGGCGAGTGGTGTGGTCGCAGTTGGACAATCCTTATTTGCGGGAGGAGAGCGACGCGGCAGTGTTAGAGGTGCCGCCCGGGATGGAGGCGGTATTTACGACAGATAGCTTTGTGGTGCAGCCGTTATTTTTTCCGGGGGGGGACATTGGCCATCTTGCAGTATGTGGAACGATTAATGATCTTGCGATGATGGGTGCGGAACCGGCGGCGTTGTCGTTGGCGTTGATTTTGGAGGAAGGGATAGAAGAAGCATTGGTGGAGAAGGTGATTACGAGTGTGCGGGCGACGGCGGAGGCAGCAGGTGTACCGGTGGTGACTGGGGACACAAAGGTAGTGGAGCGTGGGCATGCGGACCAGATGTATGTAACGAGCAGCGGGGTTGGATGGCGCCGACCCGGTGTCGTGGGAGGGTGGCGGAGCGTGCGACCCGGGGATGCAGTTATTGTCAGCGGGACAATCGGGCACCATGGGGTAGCAGTATTAGCTGCGCGGGCAGAGCTGCCATTTATCACCGAGTTGCGGAGCGACGCGGCGCCGTTGCACCGCTTGGTAAAAGCCGCGTTAGCGGCGTGCCCGGCGATCCGGTGGATGCGGGATCCGACGCGCGGGGGCGTGGCGGCTGCGTTGAATGAGCTAGCAGCACAAACGGGACTGAGCATTGAACTGAATGAAGGGGCTATTCCAGTGGCGGAAGATGTGCGAGGTGCGGCGGAGATACTGGGACTGGATCCATTGTATTTGGCAAACGAGGGGCGGGTGTTGTTTGTATGTGCGAAGGAGTGGGCGGGCAGGTTGGTTGCTGCGCTGCGGGCAGAGCCCGAGGGACGGGGAGCGGTGCAGATTGGGCAGGTGGGAGAAGCAGTCGCGGGAGGGCGTGTTACGGTACGAACTGGGTGGGGTGGGGTGCGGTTAGTGGATATGCCTTCGGGGGAACAGTTGCCGAGGATTTGCTGATGAAGGAGAGCAACAGACGCGTAGGAATGCTTGGGATGCCATCGCGGGGCTGGGAAATTGGTTTGTGGCTGGTAACGGCGGTGGGGTTTTTATGGTTGATGGGGTATGCATTGCCGCGGCAGCCTGCATTTGCAGTCTTTATGAGCATCCTCGGGGTGGGGATTTTTACGTTGGGGCTGTTGCGGCCGGCGTGGGCGCTCGTGGTGCTATTGGTGACCATTCCGGGGATTACGACCAGCACGGTGACCGTGTTTAATCGGTTGCAACCTGAGCTTGCCACGGGGGTATTTGGGCCGGCGGCATACGTGCCAATGATGGCGTTTGCGTTAGGAGTATGGGCGCGGGCGTGGCTGCGGCGTGAGCCGGTCGTGGCGTTACGCATGCGGTGGTGGCTGCTAGCCTTTTTAGCCTTGAGTGTGGTAAGTGCACTAATAACATGCTGGCGCTATGCAGATTTTTGGCCGTTGCGCCATCAGCCATATTTGGAGCAGGCGGTAAACATTGATGGGCTACGTGCCTTTGAGGCGCACATTCGTGTGGTGTGGACGTTGGCGAATTATGTGAGCGGGCCGTTAACATTTCTGGCAGTGTGCCATGCGGCCGGCATGGCGCGTGCGCGGGCCGGTGCAGGATGGTCGTGGCGGCGGTGGCTGCTGCGGACGGTACTCGTGCCGTTGTGGATGGGGAGTGCGGCGCCGTTTTTGGTGGGCCGGTACCAGACAACCGATGTGTGGTTTGGAGCTAATCGGGTCTACGTGTGGCCGTGGATGGGACGAATTAACGCAACGATGTTCGATCCGAATGCGCTAGGGGCGTATGTGATATTGATGGTACCATGGACGTTCGCGCTGGGCTTAGCGCTCTGCGCGCATCGGCGAGGGTGCACGCTGCTGATGCTGGGGAGTATGATAGCGGGCGTCGTGGCTACACCGTGGCTGAATCGTCTGACTGGGTTAATCGGGGGGGAGCACAGTGTTGGGGCGTATTTGCTGCTTGGCGTGGGATGGGTGCTCGTAGGGCTTGCAATGCTCGTAGCAGAGCGGTGGTGGGCGCTTCTTGTGCCATGCGGGATGGCGTGCGGGATGGTCATGCGCATGAGTGTCGTGCTAGCTGGGCATGCGGGGTCACGCACGGCATTATTGGGGATTCTGGTGAGCGGGGTTGCGATGGTGGTATTTCTTTCGATGCAGGTAGTACTGCAGTTGCGGCGAATTGTGCCTGGGCGGGTAATGCGGTTGATCGCAGCCGCGGTGGCAATAGCATACATAAGCGGAGGGACGTGGCTGTTCTACGAAGGCGCGCCGCGCATGCGTGCCTGGGTGCAACGACAGCCCCGTGTGAGTACGTTGCCGCTGGTGAAGCGTTTGAATCAGTTGCCGCTTGGGTCGCTTAGACAGTTGTACCATCGGGTGATGGCGGATCGCGGCCCGTATGCAATTATAGCATTGAAGATGATGGCCGACGCACCACTAACGGGGGTGGGGCTGGGGGCGTTTCTGACGGAGCTGCCGAATTGGAAGCAGCGGGAGCGACAGGTTATTTACGTGCCAGACACAGCCTGTAACTACTACTTGCAGATTGGAGCAGAACAAGGCGTCATAGCGTTAGCAGTGATGCTGCTCTGTTTCGGGCTATGGTGGCGTGCATGGTGGCGCGTGTGGTTGGCCGGTGAGGCACGGGGAGTCGTGGTCGCGCTGGGAGCGGGGATGCTGAGCATGTTGGCTATGTTCGTGTTTGGAATGCATACGCTAGCAGCAGAGATTCAAGCATTGTTTTGGGTATACATGGCGCAAATATGTGCTGCGGATCAGGAGGAAGCAGTACCATGGACGTCGCGATATCGCTGGTTGCTGTGTAGTCTGATCGGGGTGATCATCGTGGTGCAGAGCGCCGCGCAGTTCTCGCTTGCAGAGCAACGGCAACGGTTTGGGTGGCAACTGCGAGTGGGGTTTTATCCGACGGAAAATTATGGGGCTGACGGGGTTCCTATCCGCTATACTCAGCAACAGGCACGCGAGGTGATCAGATGTGAAGGAATTACATTTCGTCAACCCTGGGCATGTTTTCATCCTGGGATTTCCAGCACACCCGTGCAGGTAAGCTTCAGTGTTGGTGATGTGCACACGAATGTGATAGCGTCGGACAACCTCTGGCACACGCTAACTCTGAGCCTCCCGTGTGCGATGATGGGGCAAGAGGTTGAGTATGCTATTCGTGTCAGCCGCACGTGGACAGGGAAAGAGGCTGGTTTAAATTACGATACCCGGCCGCTCGGGGTGGCATTGCAAAACTATCGGTGGGACACTGCTAGCGGCTTGTACGCACCGGAAATTTGGATGCATGATGGCAGCAGTATGGCTGGACAGCCGTTCCGCTGGAGCAGCGGTAATGCGCGTTTGGGAATGAACAGTATCGGAGCGTTTGTGGACCTTCCTGTGCTCGTGGCACACCCGGATGTGGGCGAGCGGCCGGTCACAGTGACTTTTGGCGCCAACGGTATTGTGATCACGACTGGTACGTATGCAGCGCAAGGGTGGCATCATGTGCGTCTGTTTGTGCGCGATATCGTACTGGCGAGTGGCCCGTGGTGTTTGGAGATAGGCGTTGACCGCACGTGGCGGCCCGAGCAGTTCGGCATGAACGACGCGCGTGTCCTGGGGATCGGCGTGGGCACGCCCTCGATAAGTGAGCAGGGCGGCTTTTATCCCGTGGAGGTGTGGCCTTCCGGCTTTCGCTATCGGTGGGCAGCGGGCACCGCGTGGTGGGCGCAGCAGGCTGACACGAACGGCACGGTGACCATTTCATACCTTATCGACCATCCGGACGCAGCGGGGCGGCCTGTCACGTTTGTACTTTCTGGCTCGCTGGCGACGGTAAGTAATCGCATCACAGAAGTTGGCTGGCGGTCGATCACCTTGCAGGGCGCGCCGTTACGGTGGTACGGATTCAGCGCGTGGGTAGACCGGACATGGAATCCAGCGGCGTACGGGCAGGAGGATAATCGAGAACTAGGGTTTGCGATTCGGTACTAACGACGTGGCCATGGTGGAGACGGCATGAGTTTGATGCGTGTGTCACAAGTTTTCATGGTGCTTCTTTCGCGGGGGGCGCGGATTAGTATGAGCATAGCGGTGCTTGCGGCTGTCTATGGGATGTGGCACTTTTACGGGCCGCTGCCGGGCGTTGTAGGAACCCCACTGCAACGAATCTGTTATGGTGCTGCCGGGCTAATGAGCCTTGTGACTGCGATCCACCCGTTAAGTGGGATTGTACTGCTGGCGTTTTGTGCCCCATTGTTAAGCGCGATCCCACTTGCCTTATTGGAAGGGGCAACCTACCCGTTGCTGTTATTTACCGCGATTGCGTTCGTGTGGGGATGGCTGGTGCGGGAAAGTGTGCAGGGGCGTGAGTTACCCTGGTTCCGGGGGTCGGTATGGCTATGGGTCTTCGGCGCGCTGATTCTCATCAGCGGCGCGGCGAGTTTTCTGCGGTACAACCCGCCGTGGCAATGGGGTGACGCTGCTTTCAACCAGCAGGCGGTCAATGTGATGGGCATGAACCGTGTGGATGCGACACGTTTCGTGGTATTTGTGTGCGCGAGCATGTTAACAGCGTTAGGTATCATTGCGGCGGTAAGTACCATTGTGCAGCGGTATCATGAGCGCAGCCACGAGGTGGCAACGTTTATTCTGTGGGCATTGCTCGCTGGGGCGGTGGTTAGTGCGGGGGCCGCGGTGTACCAAGCACACTATGACTTAAATTTTTGCGCCAACCGCTCCTATTACTGGACGCGGCTAGCGCGGGCGAACGGGTTCTGCACTGATCCGAATGCTTTGGGAACGCTCTTAGCTTTAAGTATCACACTTGCAGCGCTAAAATTAGTGTTCGCCGGGTCACTGCGTTCCGTGAGAGCGTGGATCCAACGGGTTTTAGCGCTGCTGGTCCTGGGGCTGTATCTGATCGGCCTGCAGTATAGCGGGTCGCGCAGCGGCCTGCTGGGGGCACTGTTGGGGGGAGGTGCGGCATTGCTTTGCGGAGGGCTGTATTACGGGAATATTCTTTTGCGCCACCTGCGTGTGCCGTGGCTCGTGCGATGCGCGTGCGGAGTAGTGGTGTTAGTCGTATGCGCTGGCGCCATTCAACGCGTGCCAAGCCTGTTGCGCTATGTCGATAGTCGCTTATCGCCCATGCAGACAAGCTCGTCGCTCGTGCGGCGTTTAAAGCGCGATCTGCGCCTGTTCCAGCAGGAGGGTAATGTGCTTGACATGCTCAAAGATCCGCGACGGTTGCTCTACTGGCGCTATGCCAAGATCATGTGGCGGGAGTTTCCGATAAGCGGAATTGGGTTGGGAGCGTATGTGATTGAGCTGCCAAATTATTGTGCTGCGGCGAGTGAGCGGCTGTTTCGTACAGATAATGCGTGTAACTACTACTTGCATTACGCGGCGGAGATGGGGACGCTGGGCCTGCTCGTATTGGGCTGTTTTTACGGTACATTGCTGTTAGGGTTTGTGCGCAAGTTGGGCGCGTGGTGCGCCCTTTCCTCCCCACACAAGCATCAGCGGATAGTGTTGGCGTTGGGGCTAGTCACGTTTTTGGTGGTCTTGATTTTTGGGGTGCACACGATGGCAGAGGAGGTGAACATCGCGTTTGCAATCTTAGTGGGCCTGGTGGCTGCGGACCACGAAGTAGTGGTGGGCCGGCGACGCCCAGTACAGCCAACGCTGGGGACGGTGGGTGGCGCCGTGCTGGCGCTCGTCATACTCATCTATGCGTGGCGGGGTGTGGAGAACAACCGCGGGAGATTGAACGGTGAACGACGTATGGCGACATTTGGCTTAGTTTCTGAGGCGGGGTGGTACGCTTGGGAGACACTTGAGGGAGTACCATTTCGCGTACGGTGGACGGGCCGCTGCGCGGCGACAGTTTTACGACGGGAGACAAACATTTTGGCCATTCCGATGTTGGCTGACGATCCGTCAGTTACGTCCCAGCCACAGGTTGTCTCAATTTATCTTAACGGTCGGCGTGCTGCGGAGCATACCTTCACCCGGCCAGGGGTGTGGCATCTGTTGCGCGTAGCGGTGCCCTATGCCGATCCATTTTGTGCTAGTTTACCGGCTCATGTAGCAGTGCGCATTGTGGTCAGCCGCACGTGGGTACCGCGCAAAGTAACTGGCGGTGACGACGATCGAACACTTGGTGTGCTTGTCGGCGCATGGCGGTGGGAAGAGCCGATTGCAGACGGCGGATGGCACAGCGAGGAAAATGCCCCAGACGGCACGCCCTTTCGTTGGAGCACGGACTACGCATGGTGTGTGGTTCCAGTGAATACGGGTGCGTTTATCAATATACCCATGTATGCTTCCAACATTCTCTTGCGCCGCTGGCCATTGCGCGTGGCTGTGTACCTCAACCGGCAGCACCTGGACACGATCGTCTTGTCGGACAAACGTTGGAAGCAGTACCGCTATCCGTTGCCTGCTGACCTCCCCTCCTGGGCGCGGGTTTTGGTGGAGCTCATTCCCTCGCGGACGTGGGTGCCGCGTCATTACGGGTTTGAGGATTCACGTGCGTTGGGGGTGGCGGTGGGCCCTATCAGAGTGGAGTGAATGTGGCCGAGCGGAGACAAAGAGGGAGCATGCCTAAGAGACACACACGTCAGTCGATAAAGGCGCCCTTGGGCGCGGCCGTGCGCGCGCTGAGGGCGGCGCACGCAACCCTAGCAGTGGCGGAATCGTGTACCGGAGGCGGCCTGGGGTATATCTTGACGTCAGTGCCGGGAAGCTCGGCGTTTTTTGTTGGTGGGGTTATCGCGTATGCAAACGAGGTGAAAAGAGAGCTGTTAGGGGTGCCAGCGAAGCAATTGGCCCGACATGGAGCAGTGAGCCGAGCAGTAGCCAATGCCATGGCATGTGGGGTGCGCGAGCGCCTGCAAGCCACGTGGGGCATTGGGATCACAGGGATTGCTGGACCCACGGGAGGGAGTTGGCGCAAACCGGTGGGGACCGTCTGGATTGCGGTGGCGGGTCCGGATGCCAAACTGACGACAAAATGTTATCATTTTAGCGGAAATCGCGCTGAGATTCGCCAAGCAGCGATCAAAAGCGCGCTGGAAATGTTAGCTGCGTGCTTGGCGCGTGAGAAGAAGATGGATTGAAGGACACTTTAAGTAAGGAGACACACATGTGTGCTGGAGAGAATCATGAACGAAAAAAGGCGTTAGAGGCGGCGCTCGGGCAAATCGAAAAGCAATTTGGCCAGGGGTCGATTATGAAGATGGGTGCGGAACACCTCATCAGCGTACCCGTAATTCCAACCGGGGCGCTGACACTTGATGTGGCGCTGGGCGTGGGAGGAGTGCCACGCGGGCGGGTGACAGAGATTTATGGCCCAGAATCATCTGGAAAAACCACCTTGGCATTGAGTATAGTGGCCAACGCGCAGCGGGAAGGTGGCGTGGCTGCGTACATAGATGCCGAGCATGCGATTGACCCTGCGTACGCCCGGCGTATCGGTGTCAACATTGATGAGCTGCTCATCTCACAGCCTGACTGTGGGGAGGATGCGTTGAGCATTGCCGAAACGCTCGTGCGCTCGAATGCGGTGGACGTGGTAGTGATTGACTCGGTAGCTGCGCTCGTGCCCAAAGCGGAAATAGAAGGCGAGATTGGGGATTCATTTGTTGGCTTGCAAGCGCGTTTGATGTCACAAGCCTTGCGCAAGCTGACTGGTGCGATTGGGCGATCACGCTGTGTGTGCATTTTCATCAACCAGATTCGTGAGAAAATTGGCGTGATGTTTGGCAACCCGGAAACGACCACAGGTGGGCGCGCACTCAAGTTCTATGCGTCCGTACGACTTGATATTCGGCGTCTGACGACACTTAAAGATGCGCAGGGCACGAGCATTGGCATTCGCGCGAAAGTAAGTGTGGTAAAGAACAAGGTCGCGCCGCCATTTCGTTCTGCAGAATTTGACATTATGTATGACGAAGGCATTTCACGAGAAGGTTCGATTGTAGACTTAGCGACGGAGCTTGGGCTGATCTCAAAAAAGGGTGCGTGGTTTAGCTGGGGCGAAACGCGTCTCGGCCAGGGTCGCGATGCAGTGCGAGAATTGCTGAAGAACGATCCCAAGCTATGTGCAGAAATTGAGGCAGCAGTGCGGCAAAAAGCGCTGGGGTCATCGGCGCCGGCCGGAGAGGCAGAAACTCCACCTGCGGCGGGCGGGCGCAAACGTACTAAGGATGAAGAAGAATAAGGGCTCTCATCCATCCGCGCTGGATGCGGCTCTAAAGCTCCTGGAAGGCAAGGACTACTCCCCTTACGAGCTAACCGCAAAGCTGGCTGGCCGCGGCTACACGCCGGCAGAAATTGATGAGACACTCGACATCCTTCGGCGATATCACTACGTGACCGAAACGGGCACAAACGTAGTGGAATTGGAGAAGATGAGTGCAGCATGGCTGGCAAAGCGACGTGGCGGGCTTTCACCAAGTGCTTTACGTGGGCTGGAAACGTTTCTTTTGAAAAAGGGCTTTGACCCGGACCTTGTGCGGGTGCACCTAGAGCGCCTGGCCGAGCAGCTTCAAGCCTCTTGAGTTCGCTCTCATTCTCTCCTACAAGCGAATTGGCAGGTAGAGATAGGGGCGTTTTTACAATGAAAAAGCTTTTGCTTAGCATTTATGCAAAAAAGCAGTAACGAGTGCGTTGTTTTTTTGCTAAAAACAGCCTTTTTGCACTTATATAATTTACGTTGAAGCACTTATGAATTGCGGGAGAGGTTCAGAATCAACCACAAAAAACGCGACGTATTTGCGCAAACGCAAAAATTTGCAGATATGCAACTTATTAAAGAAAAGTTGCAGTCCGTGCCTGAATGGGTGCTTGGTTACCTTACTCCTTCCTGCACAATTACTTACGCATCGTCAGAGCCTGAGCTGGTATGCTTCGTGCGGGAGAAGGGTTGATAGAGAGTATGAACAAGCCCAGGATCAAATCTCATCAACTCGTAGTCACGGGGCCACGAAGAACGCGCCTCGCCCGATGGGGTATTGCCTTCGTAACTTTGATCCTATATGGCGAGGGAGTTCATGCGGCGCGGCTTGGGTTTCATGGCCCGCGCGACTTTCTTCGCCCCGGTGAGATATTCCAGGTTGAGCTTATTGCGGTATTCGAGCCCAACGAACCGCGTTATTGGGATACGGGAGCACGACCTCAGTTGTCGTTCACAGTGCTTTGGCCCGACTGCGTGCGAGTGCTCAGCTGCGTATGGAACACAGCAGCGTGGGAGTTCCCGGCGAGTGGGTGGCGGCAAACAGATGATCATGGTGTGGCATGGGCGCGAGGTAGCGCACGTTATGCGGAGGCGTTGACGTCAGCAGTCGTGATTGCGTGTTTGGAGTGCCTTGCTGGGTCCGCGGAGGAAGAGGCGTTCTTTTACGACATGGAGGGAGACCCTTATGAAACCCAGATGACGGTGCGAGAAGGAGGCGAAATAATTGATATCTTAGGTGATCCCGATGACCCAGAAGATGGCGTAGACCAGTTAAGTGTGCTAGTGGCGGACACACCGGGCTATATTCTTCGTGTGCAACCGGCACGATCAGTCGTACCGTTGACGCTTACTCCAGTTGCAGTGCCGATAGTGATGCGGCGAGCCGGCCGTGCGGCGCCCTACGATCACGTAAGGATTCATCTTCAGTACGACCCGGATGTGTTTGTATTGACAGACCCGGTTGCGCTGCGCCGCAGCATGCCTTTGTACTTCACCAATGTAGTTATTCGTTGCGCACCACCTCAGCAAGTTCCGGAAAGTCTGCCCGCGACCACCATTGTGACGAATGCGTGTGAGGGCGACTTGTGGATTGAAGCGTGGTGCCCGCCAACAAACGCTGAAGGGCCTGTTTGCACGGTCATGCTGACGCCAGTTGACACGGAGGAAGAGTCAGAACTACTGCTGGCATTCGATCAGCCAGGTGCGGAAACAACAGTAACACGCCTGGGGGTGGACCTACTTGGCAGCGTGCATGATGACGAGGACGGAGTGGAAGGGGCATGGATGACGGTAACATACGTAAATGGATTACGCCTTGCCTTTGTACCTGAGGCGATGGTGAACGTGGCAGGGAAACCGGCGCATGCGCGGCTAGTGTTGCGCAAAGAACTCTCAGACTTCGTTGGGGCGGAACAGGTACAGCTTGAATTACTCTTTGATAGTAATCTCTTCGACACCAGCAGTCTATTGTTCACTCCGGCACCAGCAGTTGCCACGGGTTTATGGGCAACGTTACAGGTGACGGGAGGGGTGTCAGTAGTACAGGAAGGGGGCGCACTCATACCGTGGACAAACAGTGCATGTGGGCTTGACTTGCTGTGGACGAATAACGCGCTGGTGATCTCTACGAATGAGCTCCATCTCGGCACTTTAACGGTGATAGCAAAGCAACCGGGGCGAGCTGGTTTTCTCTTAAAGGACAGTTCCGTTACACGCGGCTTTGCGCAGTTGCTGGATTATGAAATGCAGGCGAGCGAATGGCCGGTGAGCTTTTCAGTGGTGGTCGAGGGAGAGAACACAACAGCAGTGAGGGTGGTGGTAGAGAATCTCGCTCAGCCGGGATCTGGGTGGTATCCTGGGCAGGTGCGAGATCTTGTTGTTCGCACCTACGGCGCGACGTTTACGAACGCGTCGTATGACTTGTACTGGACGTATGATCCTGAGCGCGTGCGAATAGCGAGCTGTGGGCCAGGGTGCGCTACCAGTGTTCTGATGACTGCAGGAACGACTGCCCACGTGCTGCGAGTGAGCGGAGTAGTGACAACAGGCGCAACAACGGAGCTGGCACGGGTGCGCTGCGAAGCACGCAGACCGGGCACGGTAATACTCGAGCCGGTGATGGCTGGGAGTCCGTTTGGGGTGGCGTGTCAGATGACTGCAGAAGGCCGCGACGTTCTTGGCGCCGCGAGCATTGCGGACGACGGTGTCGCACCTTACACTGCGGTGGTGAAACCTCCCGAGCGGGTGGATCTTCGGTTAATGCCCGCCGCCACGCTCTATTATGGAGGCGACAACCAGCTACTTCTTCAGGTGAACAACCCAGCTGGCATGGTGTGGGACACCGTGCATGTCAGCTTACTTTTTGATGCAGATAGCTTCCTCATCACAAATGATGAATGGCATGTCAGTGTGCCGGGCAGCACACGTGAGAATCGCATTGAGACAGTGCGCGTGGTGAGGGAAGGTCGCACGGGGTTATGGTACCGTGCAACGTTGTGCGTTCAGTTACCCGCTCTGACCAACAGTATGCTGGTCGCGCGGTTACCCGTTGTTATCATCTCTGACGAGCCATTCTGGCTGTTCGAAACAGAACCGGGGCAGGGGCCCCACTCCTCCTATGTCGCGTATGACGGTCTTGAACTGAGCGACCCAACGTACCTCAATGGCGCGGACAGCGAAGCGTGGATAGTGTATTCGCACGGGCTGAGCATCTGGCTCAGTGACATGGCGGAGCCACCGGTGCTGTCTTCAAACTACGTGCTCACGATCCGTGTAAACAACCCACACGGACTGTGTGTGGAGCGGGTGACGTTTTGCTGGTATTTTGATGCGCTTGTCATAGAAGCGGGAGCACCAAGCTTACTTCCAGGAGTGATCACGAATCGAGCTGGCTTTCTCCTCGTGAACAATTTCAATAGCGATGAGTCGTATGTGGCAGGAGATGTTCGACTCTCGCGTCCCACAACAAATGCGGACATCCCGGTTGTGCAATTCACGATTCGCCCCAAACTCAATCAATTAGTGGAGATCACACCCGGAAGGCTCGATCTGAGTGATGAGAGCGAGCTGGAGATGGGCGTCTGGCATCCCGCAGGCTTTAATGCACTTGCGCTGGGGTCGCTTTTTCCTGAGGATGCATGTCCGATCTGGCAGCGCGGGGTGGTATGGGTGGATGTTCCTCAGTTGGTATTCGAAGATCTCGAGCTAGAGCCGTATGAGAGCGCGATCTTGACCTATGATGACATCTTCTATCAAGGTGACGATGGGCGCATGTATGCATGGGGGGTGGTAGGCCCGCAGGAGCATGTGACAGTTACACCAATGCCGCAAACGCGCAGTCTTGTGGTCCAGTCTTTGGACGCATGGCAGGGGGAGGCATGCTTTGTAGTGTACTGCCAACGCGTGGGTTCGCCTTACGTGGGCTGGGCTACTTTGCGGGTGATTGTGGGCGACCCACAGCCGGACCTGCGGTTGGCAGTGGAAATGCCGCGGACGGCGTTTCTCGCTGACAAGGGGCGACTGTTTCAACGCGCGACGTTTACGATACTAAACGCCGTAACGGATGTATGGGTGAACGCCCGGCTTCTAGATACCCAGCGGGTATGGCACACTGCGGAGGTCCGAGATGACGTCAGTGGTACAAGCAGTACGGCAGTTCTGATGCGCACCCGCGGGCGCGTGATCGTTGACACCCCCCGCCTCGCGCTCGGCCGCTATCTGGGACGTGTTGAGGCACGCTATGGATCACCCACCAATCCACCACAGGCAGTCGCGACGTTCCAACTCGAGGTGTTTCTCCCCGGGCGTGACAAGGATGGCGACAGTTTTTATCTCGCTTACCATGGGGCAACTGGCTGGCGCGCGTTCACCGAGCGTGTAGTGGCCATTACCGGCGGTGCCGATGATGATCGTTTGATTATGCATGTAACCCCTGGGCCACAGGGCGATGGGTTTGTCGCGCTAGAATCCATCACGTCGGATAGTGGGTTAAAGTACGTTCGCCTCCTTGGAGATTGCGGTGTGATTGACGTAAACGGGCCACTTGGCACGGTGCGCGTTGACGGCGGAATAGTTGACGAAGTAATCGTCCGACGCGGTGAGCTAAAGGCGCTGATTGTGAAGAATAAATGGGGTGGCAAGGACAGTGAATTTTTAGCCGAAGTAGGAATCAGGCGTCGTGTCGATGTGCAAAGAGATATTGGATTGATTGCAGTCTATGGTGGCTCAATTGGCGCATCAGATGAACCTGCGACGATCATTTCACGTTATGGCGCGATCAAGAGTGTGCAAACGAAGGCGTTGGTAAAGACCTACACCGACGATGGTTGGCGTACCACGGTGGTCGCGGGTGACGAAGGCGCAAATATGTACGCCCACATTCACGCCCCACGAGGCGCAATCGGCTCAATCGGCGCAGCCGGTGGCGTGATTGGCGCGCCGGACGACGACCCACTCTGTACGATTCGCGCTGCCGGGGCTGTAGGACGCATCATGGCCCGCGCTGTGAACTGCGAGGGTGAAGCGATCGGCGGGAGTTTGTTTGCGGATGTGAGCGCCGGGGGGCCAATTCAAGCTATTACAGTCATGGGCGGTGATATCACACGCACAGAAATTTGGTGGCCAGAGGACATAGGTGATGAAGACGTCCTCCCGGTTGTGATCGCGGCACCATCAATTGGGGCTATCACGGTCTCCGGTAAAGCATTTGCTTACGATGGCATGCGCGACGGATTCGGTGGCAACCTACGTGCCGCCATCACGGTTTCCAACAGTTTAGGTGCACTCGCGGTTAAGGGTGGTAATGCCTGCGTGCAAGTCTTCACTGAAGGCCAAACGACGAGCATCGGATCTGTTTCCGTGCGGCCCATCGGGTACAAAGAATGGAATGATGACACTGAGCGCACGTGGAGAGGAGGGAACCTGATTAGCTCAACAATTGCTACGACACCTGCACGGGCGTACCGTTCACCTAATCCTCTCGATTACCGAGGAACCATTGGTAAACTAGCCATCGCCGGTGCGATTGTAAATACTTGGATCGGATTGAAGGGGCCTGATACCACCGACGTATTTGCCTATGACCGCTTTTCTTACGCACGGATGGAGAAAAGCGAGATCTGGGAAGCGAAGGCCGGTCGGATCTATATCCGTGGTGATTATCGCAGCGCGCGCTGATCACTGAGCTAGCATGTAGTGAAAGAGGGCTGTCACGTTACTGCTGCCATACGCGCGGTAACAATGTCGCGCGTCGATGCGCTCAAGCCATTCGTCAAAACGATGCGTATGAAAAAGCATTTGCAACAACGTGCCAGCGACTTTGATGCCGTGCCCTGTGTAGCGCACGTCGTCGAGCACGAAACCGTGCTGCTCCAGAAGCGTTTTGAAACGGATGCAATCGTAGCGCCGTAAATGTCCGATTCTCCGGTCGTGGTACCAATTCACCAGCCAGAACCAAGGCCACACGTACCTTAGCTTGATTGGCGCTACCAGCATGCCCCGCGCCCCCGCTCGACACACTCTCGCCAGCTCGGCTACAAAACGTTGATCATCTGGCAAATGCTCGATGATCGCGTTGCCCACCACGGCGTCAACGCAGGCAGCGCTTACGGGAAGATTCATTGCAGAACCAATTATCGGGACAATGCGCTCCCGCACACCTTCGGCGCTCGCCGCGTTAAGTAGCGTCGCGACGCCGGCTGGTGTGAGATCAAGCGCAATCACGCGCCATCCTGCCCGCGCTAGTTCGATGGACATGTATCCAGAGCCCGCGCCGACATCAAGTGCCACAGCACCTGAGCGAGGCGGGCCAAAATGAGCGAGGGCCATTTCTACATACTTGCGCATCCATGCTGCAAGGTGGTAACGTCGACAGGTGTGATACTCGCGGGTGAAGTACCGTATCTGCTGGGCATAGTGCGACGAACGCTCGTCGTCATGATGTAACAAAACGGCGATTTCGCCATCAACTAATTGATAGACATGCCCACAGCCGCACACCAAGCATTGGGAAACACGAGCCAGCGTACCGCTACACCTAGGACATTGAAGCAGCTCTTCCATAACACACCGCGCCACATTATACGGAAAACATGAGGCCGTGCCAACCTCGTCTAATATGGTGCCCTACCTGTGCAGCTTCTTTCGTGAGCAATGCGACGCCGAGGGGCTGTTCCCCGGTCTGCGCCACAACCGAATGTCAGATGGGAAATTCTAACACAATCTTCCCGCACGTTCCGGCACGCATGAGCGCAAACCCCTCTTCGATCTGTTCAAACGGGAGGACATGCGTGATACACGGGTCGATCCGCGCCCCATGGCGGAGCAAAAACTCGTCCACGTAGTACCAAGTTTCAAACATGCGCCGACCAGTAATGCCGTGGATGGTGATCCCCTTGAACATAATATCCTCAGCCCAATCAACCTGCACACCGCCAGCGGGGATGCCCAGCAAACAGATCTCTCCCCCGTTGCCAAGAAGGCGAAATGCTTGTTGCATCGCTTTAGGATTGCCGCTCATTTCCAAAATCACGTCAGGCCCATAACCATCGGTCAAGTCGCTCACGCGGGCCAGTACGTCATCGCTGGCGGGGTCCAATACCACATCTGCGCCTACCTCCGCTGCTAATGTGCGCTTATACTGGTTTGGCTCCACCACGATGACAAGGGCTGCCCCGGCCACTTTCACAATAGCCACTGCAAACAGCCCTATCGCGCCGGCGCCCATAATCAGAACTGTCCGCAGCGATAACGAGGCCGCCATTGCCGTGTGCATCGCATTGCCCAAAGGATCATACACTGCCGCGTGTCTGTCCGGCACTTCTGAGGGGACACGCCACACATTGTGCTCAGGCACAACTACGTACTCTGCAAAGCACCCATCGCAGTCCACCCCGAGACCTTTCACTGCCCGGCATATGTGACCACGACCTGTTCGGCAGAACTTGCAAATGCCGCATGTGACATGGCCCTCCGCCGAAACACGCATCCCCGGTTCCAGCGTGTGCACTTCGCTGCCGCACACAACAATCTCGCCAACAAATTCGTGACCAATTGTGAGCGCTGGCTTAATCCGTTGCTGCGACCAAGCGTCCCACGTGTAAATGTGGTAATCCGTACCGCAAATGCCAGCCGCTCGCACACGTATCAGCACGTCGCGCGGCCCCGGCGTGGGCACAGGCACACTCACCAACTGTAAGCCAGCACCGGGCATCAATTTGCGCACGGCGCGCATTGTCGCGGGAATTTTCATGTAGAAATTATAGCAGAGACCCTGGTAACTGTCAATAACATGCGTAACTACTGTTACATAACAAACGCCTTACCTCTCTCTGCCCTGATTCGTACTCTGCAGCAACCTCAGCCTCTTGCCGTTCACATTCATAAATGTCACATTTACATCTTTGCATGAAAAGCCGCGCCGACTCCACGCGTCTCATGGCGACAGCGTACTCAGAAAACGCGTCAGCTAACTACTCAGTCAACGCTCCTGAACATGCGCGTGAGACATGATCCAGCGGCAGCACCTTCGCCCCGCTGCTAACGCCTGTCGTGCTGCCGAATGAGAAGCCCCTCCTGCGCACAAATGTTGGCCTCGTCCAGATCGCGCGCAAGTGTTCGCAGGTTGACCTCTCGCGTTGTTCCTGCTATCATATCTCACATAATCGCCACCGAGGAGTCTCAATGAAAAACGTTCCTCTTCCCACCGATGCCATCAACGAAGCGTACCTCGCCGCTAAACGTGCCTACGCCGACCTTGGCGTTGATACCGACAAAGCCATCACCACCGCTGCCCGAATCCCCCTTTCCCTCCACTGTTGGCAAGGCGATGACGTCCATGGTCTCGAAACACGTAGCGGCAGCGAATCCACCGGCGGTATCATGGCCACCGGCAATTACCCCGGCGTCGCCCGCACCGGCGACCAATTGCGCGCTGATATGCTCCAAGCCGCTCAACTCATCCCCGGCACCAAGCGCGCCAATATCCACGCCTTCTACGCTGAAACGGGCCGTCGTTCCGTCGATCGGGACAAACTCAAACCGAAGCACTTCGCCCGCTGGATGGCCTGGTCAAAAAAACACGGCATCCCCCTTGACTTCAACCCAACTTTCTTCGCCCACCCCCTCGCTGCCTCTGGTTTCACCCTCTCCCACCCCGACGAAAAAGTCCGCCAATTCTGGATCCGCCATGGCGCCGCTTCCCGCGTCATCGCGCAAGCTTTCGCTGATAACCAAAACTCCCCCAGCATCTGTAACTTCTGGATCCCAGACGGCGCCAAAGACTTCCCCGCCGACCGCTGGTCGCCCCGCGCCCGCCTGATTGACTCTTATGACCAAATCTTTGCTCGCTCCAACCACGTCAACTCACAACGCTGCATCGACTCCGTCGAAGCAAAACTCTTCGGCATCGGCAGCGAAGAGTACGTCGTCGGCTCCCATGAGTTCTACCTCGGCTACACCCTAACACGCCCCTGCATCCCCTGCCTCGATATGGGCCACTTCCACCCCACTGAGGCCATCTACGACAAACTCTCCGCCATCCTCCAATTCAAATCTCATCTTCTCATCCATGTCAGCCGCCCCATCCGCTGGGACAGCGATCACATCGTCCTCTTTAATGACGATCTCCGCGCCGTCTTCCTCGAACTCCAACGCGGACGCGCCCTCGACCGCGTCTTCCTCGCCCTCGACTTCTTCGATGCCAGCGTTAACCGCATTGCCGCATGGGTCATTGGCGCGCGTGCTACTCAACAAGCCCTCCTCTACGCTCTCCTCGATCCCACCGAGCATCTCCAGTCCCTCGAACGCCGCGGCGATGGCGCCGGCAAACTCGCCCTGATGGAACACATGAAATCCATGCCCTTCCATGCCGTCTGGAACAAATACTGCCTCGATCAAAACGTCCCCGTCGGCTTGACTTGGCTCGACGTCGTCCGCGACTACGAAGCACGCGTCCTTCGCAAGCGAGCCTAACCATGCCCGCTCCACTAACGAACACCCATATCCATACCAACTACTCTTTCAGCGTCTTCAACAACCCCGCTGAAGCCGTCGCACAAGCTGTCCGCGAAGGAATCGAAATCCTCGGCATCAACGATCATTACACCATCGCCGGACACGATGAGTTTCGCCGCGCTTGCGCTGTACACCGCCTCGCCCCACTCTTCAGTATGGAGGCCGTCGCCCTCGACCTCGAAGCGCAGGCCGCCGGCCATCGCCTGAACGATCCCGCCAACCCTGGCCGGTGCTACCTCACGGCCAAAAGCGTCACCCGCCCCCTCCGCAACGGCACCCCAGCTGCACGCACCCTCGCCCGCATGCGCTACGCCCTCACCCAACGCAATGCCCAGCTCGTCACGAACCTTAACGCCCACCTCGCTGCTATCCATGCCCCCGTCTCCCTCTCCATGGCCGAAGTCGAAGCACTCACCCCCGCTGGCAACACCACCGAGCGCCATGTCATCCAACTCCTCGCTGAAAAAATACTCGCCCTCGGAACTGCCACCGCCACCCACCTTTTCACCCAACTCTGCTCCGCACCACCTCCCGACCTCTCCAACGCCGCCGCCCTCCAGGACTTCCTCCGTGCCACCCTCATTAAAGCTGGCAAACCCGACTACGCTCCCGAACTCCCCGAAGCTTTCGAACCTCTCCCCCAAATGGTCTCCCTCTACCTCGAAATGGGCGCCATCCCAACCTACCCCATCCTCGGTAACCCCATCACTGAGGTAGAACAAAATATCCACACCCTCCTCACCCGCCTCGCATCCCACAAAATCTTCGCCATCGAAGTCATACCGAACCGCAACACCCGCGAGCGCCTCCTCGAAATCATTGATGCCGCCCAGGCCGCCTCTATCCCCGTCTTCACCGGAACCGAACACAATACCAAAACACCCGGCCCCCTCCTCGATAAATTCTCCTCCGAGGAACCTTTCCGTACTGTCTTCTTTGAAGGGGCACTCGTCGCACTCGGCCACGCCGCCGAAATCGCCGCTGGGCACGATGGCTATGTCCGCCCCGATGGCTCCCTCCGCTTCCCTCACCGCCCCGACGGCCTCGCCTTCTTCCGCCAACGCGGCTACCAAGCCTTTCAACGCTACCGTTCCGGCCAACACCCCCTCACCTGATCCCAAAGGAGGTCACATGATCCATGTCGTCGCCTTCGATCTCGGCGCCAGTAGCGGCCGCGCCATCCTCGGCACCTTTGACGGCTCACGCCTCACCCTGCGCGAACTCCATCGCTTCCCTAACCAAATGGCGAAAGTCCGCGGCCATCACTACTGGGATTCCCTCCGCCTCTTCGCTGAAATGGAAAACGGCCTCAAAATCGCCTTGCAAGAAGTACCCATCGCCTCCATCGGCATCGATACCTGGGGCGTCGACGGCACCTTCGTTGGCCCCAACGACAGTATCGTCGGTATGCCCTTCGCCTACCGCGATTTCTCCACCGAAAACATGGAATCGTGCATTCGCCTCTTCGGCCGCGAATGGCTCTATGCCACAACCGGCATCCAGTTCTGGCCCTTCAATACCCTCTTCCAATTCTATTGGCACGTCACCCAGAAAAGTCCCGCACTGGCCCTCGCTGAGCAGTTCCTCTTCTCTCCCGATTATTATCGCTACCTCTTCACCGGCGTCCGCGCTACCGAGTATACTATCGCCTCCACCTCCCAACTCCTCGATGCACGCTCGCGCTCGTGGTGTAACGAAATCTTCGATAAACTCGGCGTTCCTCTCCGCCTTATGGGCTCCCTCATTGAGCCTGGTACACCCTGCGGCACCGTTGAAAATACCAACATCGCTGCAATCGCCGTCGCCGGCCATGACACCGCTTCCGCTGTCGTCGCCGTCCCCGCCCAGCGCGACCGCTCCGATTGGGCCTGGATGAGCTCCGGAACCTGGACCATCATCGGCATCGAAACACACTCACCCATCACCACGATGGACGCCTGCAACAAAGGCTTCTCCAACGAAGGCGGCCTCCACGGCACCGTCCGCTTCCTCAAAAACATCATGGGCTTATGGCTCACCCAAGAATGCGTGCGCCTCTGGCGCCTCCAAGGCCAAGAGTTCTCTTTCCCCCAAATCAACGAACTCGCTCGCCAAGCCCCCAGTACCGCCCTCATCAACGTCAATGACATGCGCTTCTACAACCCCCCCAACATGATCGAGGAAATCCAAAACGCCTGCCGCGAAACCGGGCAACGCGTGCCTCAAACCCCCGGCGAAATCCAACGCTGCATCCTCGAATCCCTCGCCCACGCCTACGCCGTCGCCCTCAACGACCTCGCTTCCCTCACCGGCCGCCGTTTCTCTACCCTCCACATCGTCGGCGGTGGCTGCCAGAACGAACTGCTCAACCAAATGACCGCCGATGCCTGCGGCGTCACCGTGGTCGCCGGGCCCGTCGAAGCCACCGCTACAGGCAACATCCTGGTCCAGCTCGTTGCTAATCGCGCCCTCGCCTCCCTCGACGAAGCGCGCGCCGTCCTGCGCACCTCCTTCCCTGTCAAAGTCTATCAGCCCCAGCGCTGAATACAACCTACCTCGCGCGAGCCCCCAGCACACCGCCGTGCCCCGTTCCTCTGCGAGCCCACCACGCTACAAACGCCCGCAGCCACGCGCAAACGACTTTTTCCGTCGTTTGCAAACCATGTTTTCTGTCGTCTGAACATATGCACGCGAAACCTGCTCCTCGCGCACATTCGGCCCCTCATGCAATCAACCTTTTCTGTCGTTTGCAGACGACATTTTTTGTCGTGTGAAGCCTTTTGCTGAAGGCCCGCGCGCCCCATGACCAAATAAGCAAAGTGTGAAAGCATCCATGATGAACGGTCACGGGCCCCGCTTACCACACATTTAAGCTAAAAGTCGCCCACGCCGCCCTGTGCGGCATCAATCAACATTTTTGGTCGTCTGCAAACGCCATTTCACGTCGTTTGAAATGCTCGATAGAACGTCACGGGCTGCCGTGACCACCTGTGTTCGCGCAAATCAAGCCGCTGCGCCCACGCCCCTCCATTCAACTTTTTCTGCAGCTCGCAGACGACATTTTTCGCCGCTTGAGTCGCTTCCCCGCCTTCGCCGCTCTACACGCCCCTTGCGTCATTGTACCTGTGCACCGGCCCCGCCTCACGAGGCGTAGATCTCCCTTCACCCTTTCAGCCCCGTCGTCACGATCCCTTGAATGAATGTCTTCTGCGTAAAGAAGAACAACACCAGAATCGGCAATAACATCAGCGTCGAGGCTGCCATCAACAAGTGCCACTCTGTACCTCCACTCTGACTCTGGAAAAACTGCAGCCCGAGTGACAGGGTGAACTTGTTCTGATCGTTCAAATACAGCAACGGTCCCAGAAAATCATTCCACGTCCCCATAAACTGAAACAGCGCTACCACTGCCAGCGCCGGCCGGCTTAGCGGCAGAATAATTCGCCAATAAATCTGAAACTCACTACATCCGTCAATCCGTGCCGCCTCCGTCAAGTCCTTCGGGATGCTCAAATAAAATTGCCGCAATAAAAATATGTTGAACGCGCTCCCAAAAAAGGTCGGCACCCACAGCGGCAGCCACGTCCCCACCCACCCCAGCCACTTAAACAATGCGTACAACGAAATCATCGTCACCGGAAACGGTACCATCATCGTTGCCAGCGTCACAGCAAAGTACAAGTCACGCCCAGGCCACTCAATCCGTGCAAACCCATACGCTACAAGACTGTTCGAAAGCGTCGTCCCCAGCACCGTCAGAAAACACAAAATCAACGTGTTCAGCGTGTAACGCCCAAACGGTATTGCTGCCACCGCCGCCGCAAAGTTCCGCCATGCAAGCTCTATCCGACGCTCAACCCGTTCGGGTGGCACACAATCCCACCGCCGCTGCTCGTCCATGCGTACCACCGTCTTGTCTTCCATTACCAGTACCCACCCCGCCGGCACGTGCTTGAGTAACCG
>JAOACZ010000100.1 GCA_026417575.1 bacterium
CACCGGTAATCCTACCCTGCCCTCCAGCGGTGGCCTCGCCCTCTACCCCTTCGAACCCGCCACCATTTGGCCGAGTAGCAACTTCGAACACGTGTGCACTAAAATCCTCGACTACGTCGCGTGGGGATCCGAAGATGCTGCCCCACCTCCACACCATCCCGCAGTCCAAGCCGGCCTCTGGCAGCCCTACGGCCTCGTCTCTACCTCCAACACCCACCCCTCAGGCCGCATTGCCCTCAAATCACCCGGCCGTAACGATTACGGCGCCCTCTCCTGGCAAAATGGTATCATCATCCCCGAACCTGCCCTCTCCCTTCTCATATCTGCCGCTCCTGCTCTCGTTCTTCGTTACCGTACTACGCGCCCCCACTCACTCTTCTCAATGTCGCGCTTTCGCATCCCCAAAAAAAGAGGGCACGCTCACCGCGTGCCCTCTCAGCTACACCCGTGACGAGTGCTCGCCTACCTGCGCGGAAACGTGTGATTCCCAATCTCTACATCCCTCATGTACACCCTATACACATCGTTGCTCGGTGTTGTCTCCCTCGTTGCAAAAACTCCGCCACCCTGCACACTAAAGAATCCCCCTCGCGCTTCACACACCCAGCTGCCCTGCAGCTGCTTGCCGTAGCACGCCACGGTTGTCACCCCGGTCACGCTGCTCACCGTCAGTAGATCCATCCCGTCAAAAAGTACACGGTTGAAATGCGGAACGGTAATCTGCCCTATAGACACCGGCGCAGACTTCCCCACCCCGTACACACTCACCGTCGCACTCGTCCCTTGCGTCCCATACACAAACGCCATCCGCGTCCCGTCAAACAGGCATTGATGAAACAGCGGCCCCTCTTGGGGCGCAAAGCTGCTAAACACTTCCTCCCCCTTCGCCGTCGTCAACGTCATCGGCCCGTTCGTCGCACCACGCTTCACCCACGTCAGCACACTCCCCTTCGCACTACCCAGCACCTGCACCGCGCCCGAGCTCGGAAGCGGCACAACAACCGCAGCTGTCTCTCGCCCCTTGCGCGCAATAGAACAGGTGAGTGCCCCAGCAGTTACGTTCGTATGCATCGTAAACCCTGTGTCAAACAATCCAGCAAACGCTCCATCCGCTATCGGTATCTCCCACCCCTTCTTCCACAACGCGTAACTGCTCCACCGTACACCCATCCCCCTCGCACCGTTCGTGAGCGTAATGTACACCCCACGCCCCAGTGGCACCACCGCATTGAAATTGCTCGCAATCACCAATGACACCCCCGCCACAAAGCTCGTCGAACCCACCCCGTTCAACGTCAACTGCGTCCCACTCGGCGTCGCACCCCCGCGCAGCATCACGTACCCGCTCTCAAACGTCACTACCCGCGGACTCCTCGGCCCACGTTGAAACGGCTGTAACGTGAACAGAGCTTTCCCATTCGGATACGTCACCGTCGCGCTGCTTAATGAGGGTACACTCGTGAATCGCCGTGTCACCACGTACCCGTCCGGCGTAAACCACACCCGCTGCGTCGTTACTGTGTACAACGGCTGCGATAACGCCCATCCCTCCCGGTTCAACCAAACCGTGTGTACTTCGCTCGTGCTCATCACTTGGTTCACTACCGCTAACGGATACCATCGTACCGCTATACTTCCTTGATCATTCGTCGTCTTCCCACTCACTTGTACGTAGTATACCGCCGCACTCACCGCCTCAAAAGGTACTAAACTCCACGTCCCTACCTCGTTGTCATTCGTCCCTATCATCGTCAGCGTCGCCACGTTGCTCCCTTGCCACACCCCTAATACCGTGTCACAGCTGCTCCCAGATGTGTCTACCGCATACCAACCCGCAAACGGAACCCTCCATAACCACCACACCGAATTGCTTCCCTGACCCGTCCCTTTCTCCCCGTGCTCCACCGTCGCACCGCTTAAATCTCCGGTCGTCTCCCCCCTCAACCCACTCAACGCTAACGCATTTGTAAACATGTCATTCACTGGCCCACCCACTGCGACCTGCACCGCCAGCGCAGTCCCCACCACCAAACCTACCCGCAAACTGCACCGTGTCTCTCTGTCTGTCATCATAAGTACTTCCTCGTTCGTGAGATGGATGAGGGGTACGCGCGTCCCCGCGCGTACCCCACCCGTACCACCATATCACCTACGGCAACGGCACAAACCCGATTGAACTAATAATTTGCTTCCCTTCCGGCGTGTTGCAGAAGTAGATAAATTTATGCAACAACGTGTTCGTCGCCGGCTCCCCATTCGTGTACATGTACAACGGCCGCGACAACGGATAGCTCCGATCTAACACCGTCTCCGCACTCGGCGCTATCCCGTTGATCGCCACCGCCTTCACTGTCTTATCCACAAATCCCAGCCCGGCATACCCAATCGCTCCAGGCGTGCTTTGCACCCGCTGCCGCACCGCACCATTGCTCCCCACATACTCCACATCTCCCGCCATCCGTGTCCTGTTCATCACCATCTCGTTGAAGCACTCGTACGTCCCGCTGTTCGTGTCGCGGCTAATCCGCACGATCTTCAAATTCGGCCCCCCAAGCCACTTCCAATTCCCAATCCGCCCAAAATAGATGTCCCGTAGTTGTGTCAGTGTCAAATTCTTAATCGGATTGGATGGATGTACCAGCACCGGCAAACCGTCCATCGCTATCACGTGCTCGACCGGGTTTACCCCCTTCACCGCCGCCGCCTTTAACTCCGCAGGCCGCATCGGTCGCGACATCGTCGCTACGTGACACGTCCCGTTAATTAGGCTCTTCGCCCCGTTCCCGCTCCCTGATTCGCTCACCGTTATCTGTAGCCCCGGATGTTGGCGCATCAGATACTCCGCAAACGCCTTCGCAATCGGCCCCACCGTCGTCGAGCCATCCACCACAATCTGCTCCGCACGACTCACGTAACTTACCGTGCTCCACAACATCGCCATCACGGCAACTTTCTTCATTCCTTTCATTTTCGTCTCCTCCGTTTCCGTCTGCAAAAGTTACTTACTCTTTCTTTCCGCAACATTCTTGTTCTTAATCACCCGGTCCACAAACTTCTCCCACCCGCTCCGGCTGTCGGGAGCCATATCGCCCTCGACTTCCGCCAACAACTTCCGCTCACGTTCCAAAATGCCCGTGCTCGGCGTCACCTTGTACGGCGTCAGCAATACCACAATCTCGCTCGATTTCTGTACATCAATCTCATGCCGGAATAGATACCCTATCCCCGGAATGCTGCCTAAAATCGGCACCCGCTCGTCCTGCTTCGTGATCACTTCCTTCCGCAACCCGGAAATGGTAAACATTTCCCCATCCTGCAGCACCACTTGCGCCGTCGTCGACCGGCTGTTCAAAATCGGCTCCCCTGAGCTCGCATACCCAATCAAACTGTCAACCACGACTTGAATGTCCAGCCGCATACTCTCCGCCGCAATCGTCGGCGTGATCGTCAACGTAATCCCACTCCCCACTTGCTTCTGCAACGGCTGCGTCGGCGCCGTATACGCCTTGTAATCAATCTTGTCGATTGACGCAATCGTCGCTTTCTGCCCGTTCAATGCCACGATCGCTGGCGTGCACAGTACCTTCGCGTCCCCTGTCCGCACAAGGTAATTTATAATGTTCGCCACCGCCTTCGGCCGCATCCCTGATGCCGTTAACGACCCCGCCAGGTACTGCCGGTGGCTTTGCAACGGCTTCTGCAAAAGCCGGCTCCCCGCACCCCCAGGCACCACCGTCACTTCTGCCGCATGGTCGTTCTGCCGTGTGTCCTGTATATCTAACCGCATATCCACACTCTCCGGCAGCCCCTCCTTCCATGCTTCCAGCGCCATCCCAAAATTGAAATCGTCATTCAAATTGATCTCAACAATCTGTGCCTCGATCCGCACCATCTCCGGTGGAATGTCAAAGTACGGTAACCACCGCGCTACTCGCTCAATCACCGTCGGTGCATCCTTCACCATTATGTGGTTGATCGTGTCATCTACCACCAGGTCCATGTACTTCGAACCCAGTGTCTTCTCAATCGCATCCCTTAGCTCCGATGCCCTTCGGTGTGCGCACGTGTACCATATCCGCGCCGATCCGCTCTTCTCGTAGCTCGTCCCCGGCTTGTCCAGCACCCTGAGCATATCCTCAATGAACGGAAATAAAAAGTCCGGCGCAGTTATTACTAAGTACTCCTCATCCGTCACCGTGTCAACATACGCGCTGACATCGCTATTCTCTTTCCCCAACGGCCCCTTCAAAATGTCCCGTATTTCATACACAATCCCCGTATTCGACAACTTGTACACCTTTACCAAGAAATCCATGTCATCCTTCGAATCAATCACCTTCACCGCCGTGCCTTGCGCAGGGGTGGATGGCATGGCATTGTAGTACAGTTGCCCTTGCCGGTACGCCTCCGCCGTCCCGGCCACACAACTCCCACTCGCCGTAGGCGCGTTAATACGTACCTCGTTCTGAACTTCTAGCGCCGCCGCACTCCCTACCAACAGCATCCCCGCGACGCTCACTCCGATCATTCCTTGTGTTGCTCTCATATCCCCCTCATGGTTATCAGTTAACTTAGATGCTTTCGTTTACCCATTACAATCTCACCGGCTCATTGACCGGCATAAAATCCCCTTCTGTTGTTTCCTCTTCGCAGCCTCCTTTTGTTGAGTTACGTGATGTTCTATTTTGTACCTGCTGGCCTCCAGTATCCTATACCATGGTTAAAAAACAGTAAAGATTCCGTGTGCTACGTGAAAAATTCAGCTACTTCTCCCTCCAGCCCTTTCCCCCTCCCAACCCCCTCAGCAAAACGCCCGCAGCCGAAATTCCGGCGCCACCCACCTAAGTTCTTCCAAGCCAACAACATTGTCGTCTTCGACACCCCCAACGTCTTTAAATGTCCTTTCTTTCCCCCTCCTCGCCTCGCTTCGCCATCTTATGCTACAATAACACACCATGAAGCTGCGCTATTGCTTGCTCCTCTGCGGATTCCTCCCCTTCCCTCCCCCGCGTGCCTTAGCTAGCCCCCCCGTGCAGGTCGCCGCGCGAGTCGAACTCCAACACGGAGCCATTCGCATCGCAGCACGCAATCAACTGGCTGAAACATTACCAATCACAATGCGCATCTTCTCCGCAGATGGTGCACACCTCCCAGTGTCATCTTTTGGCCTCCTCCTCCCTCCCCATGGCGCATCTTCACATCTCCTCCCTGTGCGCAATGTGACGCTCGATCAACCAGTGCTTCATTCTCTCCTCGTCTACGCCCGCACCAACCTTGTCTCCCTGCGCCTCCCATGTCGCAGCGGCGCTCTGTTCCGCGTCGCCACCGCTGGCTACCTCGAAACTAGCATCCCGCGCCGCACAACCGTCTCTCTACAAAGCACTCCTGGCGGCCCTCTCCAGCTC
>JAOACZ010000177.1 GCA_026417575.1 bacterium
TGTTCGCGGTTTCACGTTTTGCAGGTTACACTTACAGTGGTAGGTAGGCCTTGACTGAATGAAATGGCCTGAGAGAACAAATGGTATCCGACGTGCCGCGAGTATTTGACGCATGTGGGGCGGTGTGCTACAATGGCGGCATGATACGCCTGAGCTCACAACGTCGGTTGCTGGTGCTGCGCATGGAGGTTGCGCGGAGTGTGACAGAGTCGCTGTGGGAGGCAATTTGGGCTAAGGGACGCGATATGTATCGGAGTGTGTGGGTGTTAGGCGGGAAGGATGTGCTGGTGGCAGGCGGGCAGTGGCGGCGCGTCAAGAGCGTCAGAGGGCTCGTGGCTGCGGGGCCGGTCGCTGTGCCGGAAGTGACCTTAGCGGAGCTGGATCGGTGTGGGGAGGCGTTTGCAGGGGCATTGCGGGCGCACCCCACAGATGTGCTCGTATGCGGTGGTGCGGAAGCACTCCGAGCAGCGGCCCGACTCGCAGTGTGGGCACGTGTGACAGCACCGGCCACACGCTGGGTGGCCGTGCCATGTTGTTTGTGGAACGGCGTGCCATTTACCGTGTGTGCGCTAGGTTATGCCAGCGGGTTACGCTGGTGTGCGCAGCAGGTGCGTGCGCTGATGCGGGGCAGAGAGGGCGGAGTTCCCACGGTGACAATTCGCGACGATAGCTACGGTTGGCTGCGACTGGGATTGGTTGCACTGTTCGGCACGCCGAAAGGTAGCGGAGATTTGTCCGTAGAATTGCGCCTGGAAACTTCGCTTCCATGTGCGCCATTCGACCGCCGCCTAGGCCGCGCGCTGGGGGCCGCTGTAATGCGTCGCGTGCGCTATGCTGCGCCGGGAATTATGCTTACAGTGCGTTTGCGCGCGGGAACTGTCACGCCGATCATTGATCACCTTGCACTGACGGAAAGCATGTACGCTACTCGTGCGATTCCCTCGCTGTACGTAAGCAAAACGAGCGGCAACCCAACCGAGCTGATGAAAACGTTAGTGCGGCAGTGGTGCGCTCCGTGGCGAGAGGTGGGGGGAAAGCGAGCGAGAGAGCGACGCGACGGGGAGAACGTAGGGCGGCGAGGCAGGCTTCTAACAGTTGAACAACTCGACGGTGGCACAGCGTGAGAGGGGAATTTGCGCTTGTTGGCGGGGTGATCTTTACAGGGCGCGCGGTGTTGAAAGGACAGGCGCTTCTTGTAGGAGAGGGCGTTGTGCGCGGGCTGGTGCCTCCATCTGAGCTTCCACGCGAGATCGAGCAGATAGACGTAGCGGGACGTCTGATCCTCCCTGGGTTCGTCAATGCTCATCATCACGCGTATAGCGCGTTGGCTACAGGGATGCCAAGCGCAGCTGCGCGAAATTTTCGCGAGGTACTCGAGCAGGTGTGGTGGCGACTGGACAAGGCACTGGACGAGGAGGCCTTGGCGCTCTCAGCGCGCTGGACGGCGCTGCAATGTCTGCAACACGGTGTCACAACTCTAATTGATCACCATGCGTCGTACGGCGTGGTACGAGGGGCGTTGGAAATCGTGCAACGGGAATTTGAAGCTTGTGGGCTGAGTTCTGTCGTCTGCTTTGAAATTTCAGGGCGGCATGGGCGGGCGGCGGCAATGGCCGCGCTTGAAGAAAATCTATCTTTTCGACCCGGGCCCCGTGGTGCACGTTTGATCGGCTTACATGCAGGGTTTACTTTGGATGATGAGCTGCTCCGCGAGGTGGGCGAGCGTGTGCCGGATGACGTGGGTTTTCATATTCACTGTGCAGAAGACGTGGTGGACGTCGCCAATGCACAGGGACAGCTTTTGGAGCGGCTCGCGCGTTTTGGGATCGTGCGCCGGCAGAGCCTGCTGGTGCATGGAGTACACTTGCGCGAGGATGAGCTGGAGCGTGTTGCACGGAGTGGGGCGGCATTGGTGCATTGTCCGGAATCGAATATGCATAACGGGGTGGGATCACTAGACTTGGTCCGTGCAACTGCTCTTGGGGTGCGGGTGGTATGTGGCACGGACGGCTTGCACAGCAGCATGCTACGCAGCTACGCAGCGGCTTACCTGCTTGCTCGGCACACACGGCGAGACGCTGGCGTAGGTTTCGCAGAGACTGGGCGCATGTATACGAGTACACAGGGGCTGGCGCGTAGTTTCTGGCCGGACAGTAGCGGAGAAATTGAGGTGGGCAAGCGTGCGGACCTAGTTGTGCTCGCGTATCAACCACACACGCCGATTACCACGGAGAATGCGTGGGGGCATGTACTGTACGGCGCGCCACTGGCTCCGGTACAAATGACCATCTCAGGCGGGGTAGTACGGTATGCCGACGGGTGCTGGCCAGGGTGGGATATGAGGTCGATCACGGCAGCGTGTACTCGTGCTGCCGAGCGCGTGTGGGCGCGGCTGCGCGTCACATGATGGATCTTGCTCGAGCGGGCTTCCCCGCACACGTCAGCGCGGCAGCGAGAAGTCATTGGGGCGCGTAGCGCGGCGGACAAGCAAGCGTAGGGCCAGC
>JAOACZ010000194.1 GCA_026417575.1 bacterium
CAGGCGGGGGCGTGCAGTTTGACGGCGGCGGGATCGTGTCAAACTGTGTCGTGCAGAGCAACGCTGCGCGGGGAGGCGGCGGGGCGTACAGTGTCAGTTAAGGCACGTTCTACACGTCACGGCTGTACGACAACCGCGCGAACGAACGCGGCGGCGGTGTGTGCGCGGTGAATGGCAGCGTGCGGCTGCGGAGCTGTGAGGTGGCGGGGAACACGGCGGGTGTGGGCGGTGGCGGGGCGTACTGGGAGAACGCCAGCGCGGCTATGGCATTGGAGAATTGCACGGTGGCGAGCAATTGGGCGCCGAGCGCGGCAGGGGTGTGGGCAGCGGGCGGCGGGGCGCTGGTGAATACGATTGTTTATCACAACAACAGTGGCGATTTTAGCAACACAGCCGCGGGCGCGACGGTGCGGTATTCATGTGTGCCGGCGCTGGTGAGCGGCGAAGGCAATATTACTAATGAGCCACTGTTGAAAGACCTTGTTGCGCGCGATCTGCGGCTGCAAGATGCCTCGCCGTGCATTGATGCCGGCAGCAACGTGGCTTGGGCGGCGAGCGCACCGGACGTGGCCGGGAGGCCGCGCAAACTTGGACCGCAGGTGGACATGGGCGCGCACGAAGCCACGCGGGGCGCGTTGATTCAACTCACGCCGCGTACGTCGTTAACACTCAGTGCTGTAGTCGGTAGTTTCACGACTGGCACGGTGCGAGTTGATAATGTGGGACGCGCGGTGTTAACCGGCGAAGTGCTGGGTGTGAGCTGGCCGTTTGCCGTGGCAGCCGGGAGTCCGTATGTGGTTGAGAAGGAAGCCAGTACAACTGTGGTGGTTCGCTTTGAGGCGTGGGAAGAGGGCCTGACAAACATTCTCGTAACGTTTACTGGCGGGGGCAATGCGACGTTGCGGCTGTGGGGCTACGGTTACATTCCGGAGCCGGGATGGCTGGGGGTGATAGGGATGTTGCTATTTAGAAGTTCGAAAAGACGGCAAGAAGCTGAGGATACCGGAGCCAGGCACTAAGAAGTTACGCTCTGCAGCACACTCCCCCCTCTAAAGAGTCAACACGGTTGCTCCTCGCAATCACACTTGTGTATCTATCGGGCGGTACAATCGCTCCCTGATGGGATCCAGTTATAGCACGCAAACTGTTGGGAAGGGCGAAGACGTCATCGCTGCCTCACAGTCCGTCGAGTCGCGCACCGGTTGAAAATGTGTGTTCCTTGTCGTCAGTACACTGTCTGTGTGTAGCGCGGGGCGATGTGCAGAGCGTAACAGCGTTCGGATTTCACCCTTTCAGGAATTCCTGGCCAACGCGACGACAGACATGTCAGTAGCCCTATCACAGTTGCAATGAGGGATGCTATTCTCGTTTTGCGGGACGCGTAGTACACAAGATGCTCGTACGCGGGGCTCGTCGGCCATGTTCTTCTTCCCTCCACATTACCGCTGGGGAATGTGACCATTCGGCACAGTCTGTGAGCAAAGGTGATAGGCCGAATGACTTTGTTATCATTTGCTCTGCGTACGTCGGCAGCCACAACATGCTAGAGGGAATTACACGTACGGCTGGTTGTACCGCTCATGCGGTATCGGCATGAAACGAAGCAATTGCGGTGCAAACAGTCCTGAAACACCCACGGTCGCCAGCAACGATTTCTTCACGTGCTGCCTTTGAATTTTGCCTAACGCGATCTATGGCGGTGACAGGATACTGAGGCGCTGCGGCAAGAACAGAAGAATTGAGCGAGGCGCGAGCATGGCCTGAACGAAGGATGCACTCGACCTAAGCGAGTATGCGTAAATGGTTCGCCGGCGCGTACGCATGAGCCGCTAGGAGCATGTACCTACGCAATTCAGGAATGGAGACAGTGAGAGATAAGCTGATTATAAGCGCTGAAGAAGCGCATAGGCTGCGCACGGCAGCTGTCAGTGAAAGTAGATCTCACTGCCAAGTGACACTACGGGTTTGGAGTCTTTTTCGCTTCATATGCACCACGAGAGCCGATTACGAGTTTGCTGATTTTAAAAGCTCTTGCGTGTATCGCGTCCAGGTATGCGTTTGCGCCGCGGAGTTATGTCCGATTTGTAGGTGTGGACGCACGGTGCTCATCTGTGCTCGCCAAGTGACACAGGGAAGAGCGCGTTCACACGTGCCTGGCTTCAAAGGTTGGTGCGCAAAGATGCCGGAACATGAGCTTCCCTGAAAAAATTGAAAGTAAAGCGAGTGCTCGCTTGCATTCGACATACAATGCTGAAAGAACGCGCACAGCCGCGGCACAGCAATTCAGGCCAAGCGCATGTCTGGCGCGGCGGCGAAAAGTATACAACATCGCACTCTTTGTGCTGCGACGATAGCCTGCTTTTAAGGTCAAGGGAAGATTAGTGCTATAAACTGCGTCAGGAACAAATGAGCTTTGGTACCTCAACCCGGAGTGCGGCCAAACCGAGCAGGGTTTCTAGCGTATTTGAGCCACGAGAGACACGCATACGTACGTCAGCCTGTGGTGCCCAGCCGAGCACATCCGGGCTACGAACACACTTGTCAACGTGATGGCCAACATAGCGAACGCAACGGCGGCACGGGACAGGTGATGCGAATCTTAGAGGGCGCTGAAGGCACAGCGTGAACTCGACACGTTGCTCAGATCGGGCGACCAATGCAGCTGGATGCCGGCCGGCTGCTGATGTGTAGATCTGTGTTTATGGCTTATCCGTGTTGCTGCCCTCCGGGCTGGTTGATGTGTTTTCAACCGACCGCTTGGAAACTGCGCTCGCTCGGTGAAAACGGCAGCTTGCTGGCGCCCTCCCGTGGTTACAAAGAAGGCGGCGCGGGAGTGCCGCGCCGCCTTCTTCACTACCCAACTACCTAACTACTCTCTGCTACTTTCTCCGCAGCGCCAGCACTGCCAACGCCGCCAACCCTATCACGCCCGGCTCCGGAATGAACGCGATGCCGTAGTTCCCACCACCCATGTTGATCAGGTCCCCACCGGTAGTAATGGCATTCCAATTGGCCGGCAGATTGAACTGATAGCCGCTTGCCGGCCCAGTGTACGTGCCGGTAACTTTCAGGATAACTTGCGTGTTAATATTGGGTGTGCCACCAATATTCAACACTTTGATGACCGGCTGGCCGAGCGCCGTGAAGTTGCCGTTTACGACAATGATGTCGTTGGTAACACCATCGTTCCACTCCACTTCCCATTCTGAAGCATTCTGGAACACAGCATTGCCGGAAATGTTCATCACGCCAATGCTGGCGCCCGGGGCCACCACGCCGCCCGCCGCGTTCGTCAGCGTCAGAATCGTGCCACCGCCCTTCACCGTGCCGCTGTTGACGAGGGCGCCCGCTAGCGCGCCGTCAATCACGGCCGTGCCTCCGGCGGCAACCACGGTGAAGTTCGTCACGCTCACGCCGGCGTCAATCTGCAGCGTGCCGCCGTTGTTCACGATCACCGCCCCCGTGCCCAGCGAGCCGGAACGTGATATGGCGCTGACTTGCACGTCGCTCAGATTTGCCGGGTTGTTCACCGGCCCGTTCATGAGCACTTGATAATCATTCACGATTTCGGCAATCGTGCGCCCTGATGGAATAATGGACGTCCCCGCCGCGCTGCTGATCGGCTGGCGCACGGCCATTTGCCGCGCCACCGGCCGTACGAACGTCACGATCGCTGCGTTGGGAACGTTGCCAGCCGCGACGCTGGCTTGCAAGCCACTCTGCGCTGGCGCACTGATACGTGAGACACGCAGCACGCCGCCATTAATCGTCGTGCCGCCCGCGTATGTGTTGTGATCGGTTATTTGCAGAGTGCCCGCGCCGGTCTTCGTAATACGCCCGCCCGCCGGGGTGCCGGGAACAATATTCGCGTCTATAACCATTTCCGGCACATCCGGCGGCAATGACGCCGAGTCGGCGATGTTGAAAGTCCGGTTGGCGCCATTCAGCGCGATAAAGAAGTTAGCGCTGCCGTAGCGTTCAAACCGCGCCTGCTTGGTTGCGGTGGACGCATAGCTGACGTCAGTCTGCAGATTCAACGTGCCGGCGCCGCCGCTGTTGTGACTTACCCGCCCACCGTTAAATATGAGCCCTGTACCGGGGACATTGATCGTTGGCGTCATGTTGAGAAGATGATAGCGGCCACCTTCAATGGTCACAGCCGCGCCGTGCGTCACGCTGCCGCCAGTATGACTGAACACGCCACCCTCTTTAATTGTCACCGCCGACGTGCTGGAGATGGGCGCACTGCCACCGCTGACGACAAAGGCGCCGCCACATTCTATGACGAGATTGCCCGGAATGGCCACGGCCGCGCCGCTCTTGTTGGCTGTCAATTGCCCGCAATTCACATAGGTAGTGCCTGAGTAGGTGTTGTTGCCCGCGCCGCGCAAGGTCAGGTTGGCAATGCCGGCCTTGATCAACTCCATGCCCGAACCGGTGATGTTAGAATCAATGAAGAAATTACCTGCAGCCGTGGAGTCACCGGTTAGTATGTACAAGCGATTCTCGGCGTTGCCCGCTGTCAGGTTGCCGCCGATGATAAAGCTGTTGGCACCGGGAACGGGGCTGTAGGCAATGCCGCCCGAGGAAATCGTCAGAGTCACGCCGCTGGCCACTTGAACGGTTGAATTGCCTGTGTTGAAAAAGCCGAGCGAATTAATGGCCAAGTCACTGCCGATGGTGTTATACAATACGGAGGCTGAGTTGTTTCCACACCGGTAATCGCTGCCAGCCACCCAGGTTGTCACATCGGGCGGCGCTGCGGTGGACGGGACTGTTTCGAGAAACCTGGTTGTGCTGTTGACGCGCATAAATTCCGCGCGGGTCGTCGCAATCCATGGCAACAGTGTGCCAGTTGCCACGCCGTTGGAGACGATCACGTCCGTGAGCGGCGATCCGCCCGAGGCCACGTCAACAATCAGCGTGCCACGGCCACCCGTGCCGCGGTTGATGCCAGCCGACGGGTGCGCAAGCGCGAGCGTCGGCCGGTCGGCTCCGGAACCTTCGTTACCGCTCAGTACCAAGGTGCCGTGCGGTTGCAACACCAGTTGCCCAATAGTTTCATCCGTGGCGCTGGTGGCATGGTTGCGCCCGCGGTATTGAAGTTTGCCTCGCGCCATCGAAATCACGGCGTCATCCTTGAGTTGGTTGATCGTCCCTGACGCGTTCGCCGCATACACCAGCAACGTGGGCTGTGGTATACTGCCACCCCCAGTGCCACCTGGCTGCTGTTCTACGGAATGCAGCGTGATCAGAGGCAGCTGTGGAATACTGCCGCTAGCCTCCACCTGGAAAATACCTGCTTGGGCCGCCACCTGGCTTGTGAGCCCCGTGCTGGCCGAAGCCACGACCACCTTGCCGGCGCCGACACACGTCAACGTGCCCCCGCATGCCAGCCGTACATTGCTGCCCACCCACAAGCCACGCGTGGTCACCCCTTCATTACCCACGACATTGACTACTGCACCGTCCGCCAAGGTCAGCGTGCGGTCGCTGCCCGCCGTCAGCGTAAAACGCTGGTTGTAGGTGCTGGCGTTCGTCGGCACGGGCATGGCCATTAATCCGCCAATGGCGACGTCATTCCCCAGGCTCAGCACCGGGCCCGAGTCACTCGCTCCCCAGGCGAAAAATCCCAGATTGGCAAACGCCCCATTACTAAACACGCCATACACTCCAGGCGTCGCGCTCGTTGCCCAGTTCTTGAGCGTGGCGTTCCATGTTCCGCTGAGCAGATTGGTTTCTTGTGGTAGCGGTGTGTCATCCGCGATATCGGCCGTGCCACCACCCCAGTACTGGGTGAACGACGTCCCGTGGGTACGGTTTGCAAATAGCAGCATCACTGCCATCAGCAGCGCCGTGCAGATAGTTTCTACCTTCTTCATGTGCAGCTCCTCGTTTGGGTTAGTGATGTTGTGCCTGCCAGCTAATTCCCCTGCAATCTCTATTCCATACTAGAGATTACCGTAACAAAGTACAAGGGGTGAAAAAGACATAACGTATGGATAAATTGGACATCTGCTGCCTCCGCGCCATACCACATCCCATCATGGGCAGGCATACTCACAAAAACATGCTTGCCCGGGGGCAGCGTATGACCAGGAAAGGACTTTTGCGCCGGGGATAGCCTTTTTCTTTTTTGGCCAGTGTGGGGTGGGCGCTTAAGAACTGTTCTGGACCACAAGCAGAGCGCAGCCTACGCCGCACCAGATGTCACCGCGGTTGCCCAGTGGATAAGTTTGGCTGAGGTAGACCCGCGCGGATATCAGCATGTCGCGTGCTACGTAAGTTCTTTCTCTGCCTGCAGGCCCTGATGCGTGCAATGCGGACATTGTTGGCGGTGGCGCGTACGCGCAACGGCGAACCTACGCCGAGCCTGACACGGGGATACTCGGCGGCCGGTCCCGCAGCGAGTGGGACTGTAGGGGGTGTGGATAGTCAACTAGGTGTTTAGCTGTTGATTGCAAGGGCGTGATGATTTCTAAGCTTTGGTGCAATTGTACCCTGGGACTCTGTCACGAATAGGGAACATGCCCACCGACTACATAATCCCACGAACACTGGATGTGAACAACTTCAGCAGGGCGAGGCCAAAGTCTCCTGCGCAACATCGGTCCGCGCCAAGCCTGCCGCAGAAGACTGCCGAGATAATCGCGAGTGTGTTGCTGCTTTTTGCTTGTAATATGATTTGACGCACCAGTTTTGGCTGCTCGCTAAGCTCCTGTGTCATGATGGTTAGTTCACTTGGTGATGGATCAGCCATAGGTCGCCTCTTGGGTGGGTAGCTGGAGGTCAGTGGCACCACGGGAGTTCGTTCTCAGTTGCGGTGATATTCTGCGAGAGCCGCACGCTGCTCAGGTCAATCGGACCTAGGTCATACTTGCTGAGATGGCGCTGTTCTTGCCGAGAGCTGATTCAGCTGTACCGCGCCGCCTTTCTGCGCATCCTTCTGCTGGGATTCTTCCTCTCACAGCAGTTCTTTCGTGTATGTGAAACCTCGTACGACAACCGTTTCGATAAATCAAGCGCATTTCACAAGTAGGTCGAGTGAATAGCCGTGAGTGGTGGCTGCCTCATAGCAATCGCGGCCGCGCTGGGGGTTGACCGGGTGCCAGTGGCGCCAGCTAAGCCAACGCGTGCACGCTACCGGAGCTCGGCTTCCTGTGATCGCGCTACGCACGGTGTACGTGCTGCCGTGGGCGCTGGCGCAGCTTTCCTTGTGCATGTAAATCAGCGGCAGCGTCGATGAGTCACACGTAGCAGGCTGATCTGTGCGTTGGATCTGACGGTGAGGAGTGGAAGACAAAGGGAACCAGCTGCGAGATGATCGGAACATGTATCATGCTGCCACATGGCTCGACATCTACCGGGGGAATATTCAGCCAACTGCATCCACGCAGGCTCTCGATGGCTCCAGACAGGCCTGGCGGGGGACGCTGACCGCTTTGGCAGGGCGCTATTAGACCTGCCGGTCGGTTGTCAGCAGCGCTCGCACTGGTGCTACATAAGTGTGTGAACTGTGCCAGATGCAGTCGAGTCATTGGCTCGGCTGGCGCCGCGGGCACGCATGACCCCGTTAATAAACTCGTAGAAAAGGTGCACGCGATTGCCAGGCCAACGTACCAGGTGCTGCACGCACCTCGGGGGATGGGAAAGCGAGCTGTTGGCGAGCAAGCCGGTGGGTATGTTAGAGGCGCGGACCCACGCATGAGGTCTGGCAGGGCTGTATACAGGGTTGGATGACGTGATGAATCGGAGTGATAAAATCTTTCGTGCCAAGGCCTTCCTGCCGTTCCGGACGTTCGCCTGTCACAGCGTTAGCTGTGCGAACGCGGCCGCTTAAGTGTGACAATGGCCATTCGCCTGCGTGTACAGTGCGTGCATGCCCAAGTGCAGGTGTCAAGGGCAAAATATTCACACCGCGCGAGCGGACCAGAAACATCATGGGTAAGCAGAAATACTCTTGGTCGCAGCCCCGGCCCGTACGGGCTTGGTGGCGCGAAGAAAGACTGATAGAAACGAGCGATGCTTAGAGCAGCAGTTGGCGTGCGCGAACGGCTCGAGTGGTACGACAAGGGCAGGAGGCAGGCGAGCAGAGTTAACCTTTGTGTCGCAGTGTCGTAGCCCGCAGGCGGCTGCCCTGCGCGCCCTCTGACAATTTCACACGACACAAAAGGTCGACTGCAGACGACGAAAAATGTTGATTGAACGCCGAAAGCTGCGGTCACATCGCTTCCTGTATCAGTCGAACGTGGTCAACCGGATGCTAACATGAGTAGTCCCCATGATTGAACAGCTGCCTGGAAAAAAAGAAAGGGGGCGAGCTCGAACGCGCTGCAGCGGGGTGGCAGTCAAGCAGGCGAGTATGGCTGTGTGCCCAGCGGAGCTGTCACGAGTAGCGGTGGGGATGTCCGTGACAAAGCTAGGCTAGTTGCGTGAGAGAGTGTGGTGGGCGACGTCGCGTGAGAGAGGCCCGTGCCAGGTAGTGTCTGTGCTCGCAGCGCGCTTTTTCATTACAGTAGAGAACAGATCTTGACAAATTTGCTGAAATACATTACTATAAGTCACGAAAAGTGACGTATGCGGAACGATGATTACGACGGACGACAAAGTGACGCGCTTGTTGCGCTACCGCAGCGCGGTGCGGCGGATGAAGGCGATGGGGCTGAGCCGGGTGTACTCGGACAACATTGCCGACGCCACGGGGGTCTCCGCGTTGCAGGTGCGCAAGGACTTTTGTGAAGAAGGTGTCCGCGGTGTGCGCCGCGGCGGCTACCTTGTGGATAGCGTGTTGGCTCGGTTGGAAGAGGTATTAGGCAAGGATACCACATGTGTGTTCGTGCTGGTGGGTGTGGGTAGCTTGGGGACGGCGTTACTGAAGTACGATGCGTTTGCGCATTATGGGATTAAAATTGTCGCTGCGTTTGACGTAGATCCGGCCAAGTTAGATGCGCGTGCGCCGATACCGGTCTTACCGGTAAAGGACTTGACGAATTACTGTCGGACACATCACATCCGTTATGCGATTATAACAGTGCCGGAGGGCGCGGCGATAGAAGTGTATGAGGCACTTGTGGCGGGAGGAGTGAAGGGGATTTTAAATTTCGCGCCGGTGCGATTGCGCAGCGCGGGCGGGGTGATCGTCAACAATGTGAACCTGGTGTATGAGATCGAACAGTTGGTGTACTTTGTGAAACACGCGAGGAGCAAGCGATGAGTACTGAAGTAGTAGGGACGATGGACACGTGCGCGTGCCCGTGTGCGGCAGAAGGAACCGTCACGAGCAGCGCAAGTTCCGCTCTGCGCGACGTGCTGGCACCGATCGTCGCGCGGTGGCGCGGTGAAGAAGGCAACTTGATAATGATCCTGCATGCGTTGCAACATGCGGTAGGATACGTGCCGCGCGCGGCTGCTTTGGAGTTATCACGGATGCTGGACGTTCCTTTGGCGCGGATTTATGAAGTGATTACTTTCTACAACTATTTCAAATTAGAGCCGCCGGGGAAGTATGTCATTGCGGTATGCACAGGGACGGCCTGTTACTTGAAAGGCGCGCCGATGATCATTGACACGTTGCGCGAGGTGCTTGATCTAGGGGAGGGGCGGCGGGTGACTGCAGACGGGTTATTCCAGGTTGAAGAGGTACGCTGTCTGGGCTGCTGCGGGCTGGCACCGGTGCTGACAGTGAATGGTGAAGTGTTTGGGCGAGTGAAGCAGAGTGACGTGCCCGACATTGTCGAACAGTTCCGCGAGCGCGAAGCCGGCGTGCAGCGTGGCTGAGGCGAGGCGAGGGCGCAAAAAAAAAGGAGAAAACGATGATGACACGTGAACAGTTGGGACACATACGTGCTGGCGCGAAGAGAGCCTTGTATACTCGTTTGACAGGCACGATAGAAGGGGCGCCGGAAGGAGCATTTCGGCGGCATGTGTTGGTATGTGGGGGGACTGGATGCGAGTCGTGCCGGAGCGCGGCACTGCACGCGGCGCTTCAGCAAGCGGTGGTGGCGCAGGGGTTAGCTGAGAGCGTGAAAGTGGTGAAGACGGGTTGTTTCGGCTTTTGCGAGAAAGGGCCGATTGTGAAGATCATGCCGGACAAGAGTTTTTATGTGCGGGTGAGAGTGGAAGATGCAGATGAGATTGTGCGCGAGCACGTAGGGAAAGGGCAGCCGGTGGAGCGCCTCTTGTACAAGGAGGACGATGGGAGTGTAGCGCGCGGCGAAGAAATCCGCTTTTATGCCAAGCAGCAACGAATTGTGTTACGCAACTGCGGGCTGATCAACCCTGAAGACATTACAGAATACTTGGCGACCGACGGATATTGCGCGTTGGAGCGCGTACTGACGGAGATGAAGCCTGAGCAGGTAATTGAAGAACTAAAAGTAGCGGGATTGCGGGGGCGTGGTGGCGCGGGGTATCCGACGTGGCTGAAGTGGCAGAGTGCACGCCAGGCAAAGAGCAGTCGCAAATATGTGGTGTGCAACGCGGATGAGGGTGACCCGGGGGCGTACATGGATCGGAGCGTGCTCGAAGGCGATCCGCATGCGGTGCTTGAGGCGATGGTGATTTGCGCGAAGACGATTGGGGCGCAGCAAGGTTATATTTACGTGCGGGCGGAGTATGGTTTAGCGATCGAGCGGCTGCGCATAGCATTGGAACAAGCATATGCACACGGGTTGTTGGGGGAACGTATCCTTGGCACGAACACGACGTTTCATGTGGCGGTACGGCTAGGGGCGGGAGCGTTTGTATGTGGAGAGGAGACAGCTTTGCT
>JAOACZ010000236.1 GCA_026417575.1 bacterium
ACCGTGAAAGGCGGTCATGGCGGCCGTGGTTGTGCCAGCTTCCACAGGACACGCTGGAACCGGCACGGGACACCGGATGGCGGCAACGGCGGGAGGGGAGGGGACGTGATTATCCAAGCCGATCACAATCTTGCGACCTTATGTGATTATCTCTACCAATCACGCTATGAAGCGGGAGCAGGCACGAATGGCAGCAGCAATACCAAGCATGGCCGACGGGGCGAGGACGTGATTTTGCGGGTACCCGTGGGCACGGTGGTACGCACTCAGGAGGGGCAGCTCCTGGCGGATTTATGCCAACACGGTCAACGCGTGGTCGTCGCACGTGGTGGCGCGGGAGGGTACGGTAACGTGCATTTTAAATCCAGCACCAATCGCTCGCCGCGCTATGCTGAGCCCGGACAACCTGGGGAAGAACGGACGTTGGTTCTTGAGCTCAAGATCATGGCCGATGTTGGACTGGTAGGTTTCCCCAACGCGGGCAAATCCACGCTCATCTCAGCGATCACGCGTGCGCATGCTAAAATTGCTAGCTATCCCTTTACGACGCTTAGCCCGGTGCTGGGGCTCCTTGAACTGCCTGACTTTACCACGGCCGTCATTGCAGACCTACCGGGTATTGTCGAGGGCGCGCATCGCGATGTGGGCCTGGGCCATGAATTTTTAAAACACATTGAGCGCTGCAGCATTTTGCTTTTGCTGATTGACATGGCGGGTGTTGATCAGCGCGATCCTGGGGATGATTATCGTGTCCTCCAAGAGGAGTTGCGCGCCTACAGTCCTGAGCTGGCGAAGCGCCCGCAGCTGGTTGTGGCCAACAAAATGGATTTGCCGGAGGCAGCAGAGCATTTGAACGAGTTTGTAACGCGATTTCCAGGGGTGCATGTGGTCCCGATATCGGCGCGCGAGGGAACTGGACTGAATGAGCTAGTGAGCACCATCGCCAGCATGCTTGCGACTCATGGACGCGTTCGCAGCTGAGATTCTGGAATTTCACGTTCCACGCGACGCAGAGGTTCAACGGCTGGACACGTTCTTGGTGGCACATTTGCCACAGTATTCGCGGACACGTATTGCCGAAATGATTAACAGCGGCTTTGTCCTGGTGAATGGCAGACCATGCCGCCCGTCCAGGAAACTACGTGGAGGCGAGCAGATTACTGTCCGATTACCGCCTGAGGTCAGCACGGTACTTGTGCCGGTTCCCATGGAACTGCAGGTACTGTTCGCAGATGAGCACCTTGTTGTCATAGACAAGCCGGCTGGTATTGTGGTTCATCCTGGTGCTGGCACTACCCAGCCGACGCTCGTACAAGGGCTCCTGTACATGTTTCCGGAGCTGACGCAGCTAGACGATCAGGAACGCCCCGGCATTGTTCACCGTCTCGATAAGGATACCTCTGGGTGCTTGGTTGTGGCGCGGAGCGAGCAGGCGCGACGCGCCATGATGCAACTCTTTGCAGCGCGCTTGGTGCAGAAGCAGTACTACGCTCTGGTGAAGGGGGTACCATGCCAGAGCGAACTGGCTCTGGAAACCACCATTGGGCGCAGTGTGCGCTACCGCAGCCGCATGACTGTCAACGCACCCCACGGGCGCGTCGCGTACACGCGTGCGAGCGTCGTGGAAACATTCGGCACGCTGGCAAGTGCCCTCGCGGTACGCATTCTCACGGGGCGCACGCACCAGATTCGTGTTCATCTTGCGTACGTGGGCTGCCCAGTGCTTGGCGACGCTATGTACGGGCGGGCAGCGCGTGAGTTGTCGCGCGCGGTTGGTGCCGCGCGGCAGATGCTCCACGCGCATCGCTTGACATTCCCTCACCCGATCACAGGCAAGGAAGTCTCCGTAACCAGCCCGATTCCGCCCGATATCACAGCAGTGGTGGCACGTTTGCGCGCCCGAGCAGGTGAGGTTGCGGACACGCCCTGCAAGTAGGCAATTCAGGAAGAACGGAGTCAAAATAGCGATGCCGACGAAAACGCAAGTTGGTACATAATGTGCGGCTTGACAATCGCGTTTTCACAGCTGACGGTGCTAGCGGTTGTCTTTTTTGGTTCCCGAAAAATTGGCGGGCATAGGGTAAGGAAGGTGCGTGCAGTTCAGCGGGGCTGGGTTTGTGCTTGCGCGGGGGCGCGGGGCCGCGGGGCAGGCGAAGTCCTGCGGTCATAGCAAGCGATCGAGAAGGGGGGGGCTTGACAAATGCAAAAGGAATTTGTAAAATGGTAACGTTACCACAACGCGGCAAAGTGCCGCGCAGTACAAGATGCGGTGGAGTTCAGCAGGAGCACTATCTTTTCTCTAACCAACACACCCGTGAGGTCGCAATGAACGGAGCACCTATACATTTCACACGTTGGCGGCTCGTGGTTGTAGGGATCTTGAGTAGCGTCATGGCGATCGGTGTCCATGCCAACTACGAGCTGTATAACAGCAGCTTTGAAAACGGCAGTGGTACTACGCCATACAGTTGGTGGCGCAACAACGCCGGGCGTGAAGGCTGGTCTGCTCTCACTGGTGCCTATGGCTGTGCCATTTACGGGTGGAATGTCAACCAGGACGGGTCGTTTGGGCAGGACATCGGTACGGCGGCGGATGGAGGTGGTAATGGGCTCATTGTCACCTTTGGTTTGTGGATGCTGCCGGAAGCCCAGTATACTGCGGACGTGAACCGGCTGCAAATTGAGTTCTGGACGAATGGCGCACCCGCCGTTGCAGCCTTAGCCCAGATGGTGATGGGAGAAAATCTGAACACGTACCTAATGACCAACATCAACAACTGGGGCTACTACCAGATGACAGCGACCAGCCAGTTTGACAACCTTTTGGGCGTGAAAGTGTTGATGTACGGAGGACCGTTCCGGGGCACGTTTGGTAACCGTGCGCTCAAATGCGACAACGCAACGTTGCATATCCCAACGGCGTGGGGAAACAACCTTCTGAAGGATCCCTCATTCACTGGACGGACCTGGTCGTATACAGGGCAAGGTGGGTATGAAGACTGGGCAGGTAATTTTGGCGGAGGTTTTGCGTTCTATGGCTGGAATGCTGGTGGATCTGCAGCGGTGTGGCGGCAAGAAGCGGTGACCCCTTCCGCGGGCCCGATTTACACCTTTTCCATCTACGGGCTAACAGAAGAATTGTATGCGTCGAGCACCGAGGATACGAAGCTTGAGATTTTCCTGCTTGACAGCTTGGAAAGTGTGATTGACTCTGTGCAGAAAAACGTCTATTGGACGCTGCGCAACAATAGCAACAAGTGGACTTTGGTGAGCGTCAGCATTACCAACAACTCACCTAGCGTCGCGTACGCGCGTGTCCGCGTGAGTGGCTCGGGTTTTGTCAATCCACCAGGGAGCGGCTACAAGAGTGCGAAGTGGGATACAGCGCGTTTGATACAGGTACCCGAGCCGGCGACAGTGCTCATTTTGCTCGCTCTTGGAGGCGCGGCAACGCGTCGTCGTATCTAAGAATCCTGCCGTCTTCCCTCGCGTTGACCTGTGTGCGCGTGTTGCCGGCGGGCTCCATGGCGTCGGCAGCACCCACGCAGGTCAGCTATTTTTCCCCGGTTTTCCCGGCAGGTTATCGCTGTGCAGCGGGGAGTTGCGCCCTCAAACTTCGCTAGACGCCACCACGGCTCTGTAGTGAGCGTTGTGAAAACCAGTTGCCAGCCAGGCCTGCGAGGTAGTTCGAGTGATCAGTCATTCCCGCAAGGACCCGTGCACACGGCAGTTATTTTTGGATGTCGAGCAATTCCACTTCGAAGCACAACACTGCGTTTGGTCCTATGTCTGGTCCAGCGCCGCGCTCGCCGTACGCCAGCTCGGGTGGCAGTACGAGCTGCCATTTTGAGCCGACCGGCATCATTTGCAGTGCTTCTGTCCAGCCTTTGATCACCCCATTCACGGGGAACGTCGCTGGTTGGCCTCGTCGGTAGGAGCTGTCAAATTCCTTCCCGTCAATCAACGTGCCGCGATAATGCACGACCACGGTGTCTGTGGCCGACGGCTTGGGTCCTTTTCCTTCGGTGATGACCTTGTACTGAAGGCCGCTTTTGGTGGTTTTCCATCCCTCCTTTTTTGCGTTTGCTTCAAGAAACGCCCTGCCTTCGCTTAAGTTGCGCGCACGCGCTGACTCGCGCCGCGCCTGCATCTTGGTCATCATATCCGCTTGAAAGGCACTCAGTTGGGCATCCATTTCGTCTTCAGACAGAACCGCATCCGCCCCGGCCTGGCCGTCGGCAAAGCCTCTGGCATAGTCCTCTTGGACTAACTCCATACCTTGCTGTTTCATATTGTGGCCCATTTTGTAGCCAATGGCGTAACTGACTTTCTTCATGTCTGGGCCTGTGGGCGTAGCCGACGTGGCAACTGTGGGCGCATTTGTGTCGTCTGCTCCTTGCAGGCCAAGGGAGAGGGCTACCCAGAGTACGGTACATACGGTGATCTTCTTCATGCGGTGCATCCTGTGGTATGCGGTGAACCTGGTCGGCGCGCCTGTGCCCGGTGCGCAAGCGACATACGAGCCAGGCAGCTAGTATAGCATAATCAGGAAAAGAATGAAGCGCCGCTCACGAGCAAGCGCGACCAATACACCATGGGATGCCGGATAAAACGGTAGGCCAAGCGCATCCCTCAGCTGTGCGAGGGCCGGGGTAGGCGGGAAAGATACGCCATGATGATGAGGAAGAAGTTACATGCGCAGGAAGGCTCGGGGATTAGGTACCAACGTAACTCGGTCCACGTGCTCGTGTTGCCTGCCCAATCATAGGCCATAACGCGCCACCAATTGGTAAGATAGGGAACGCCGGCGGCAAAGGTGGTGGTGGTCACGCTCACGAAGCCACTGTTGGTTTGGAGTAGATAACGTGCAATGCCTGAACCGCCGGCGTCCGAAGCACTCCAGCTAAGAACCACCTGGCTGGTGGCGATGTAGCCGTTGGGAGGAAACAGGGGCGTGCACACGGGAGGCAGGCTGTCGCCGATAATCCAACTAGCGACATTCGTTGATTCGTCTAACCACGCGGTCATAAAGCGGGCAAAGAGATAATTCGTCCCGTTGAGGGTAGCCAAAGGCCAGTTCGTCACGGGAACAAACGGCATCCAATTTGTCAGCGCGGCCTCGCTGAATGCGATAGCCATGAAAGCCGCGTTGGAGGCCGTTAGCGAGAGTGTTACTGGTGCAGCATTAGTGTAGCGGGCGCCATTATTGATGACTAGTGCGGTATGAGTGGGCGGGGCAGGTGAGTTTGTCACGCTAATTGTGACGTACTCATGATCCCACAGCTCGCCGTCAAAAGCAGCGAAGAAAACGTTCGAATAGATACCGGCGGCACTGAAGGAAGGAATCCACGTGAAGATGCTTGTACCATTGACAAGTGGATGAAAAGTCGCTCCGGGGACGCTCTGAGTAGAACACACCAGGGTTAAGGAGTCGCCATCCTGATCGGAAGCAGTAACCAGGAACTGAAGCACCTGGCCTTCGCCACAGAGTTTGTCACCAATGGGTGTAAGCATGGGTGCGCGGTTTGTTTGGAGCACCGTGATCACCGTCGGGCTGGTGACTGCCGAGACCGCGTCCCAAGCAATGAAGCTTATGTTGGACCAGATCCCAATCTGGTCCAAACTCGGCGTCCAGGTAAACGCACCCGTCGTGCCAACTGTAATAAAGATCGATCCTGGCGCGTTGTTCGTGAGGCAAACAAATCCCGCCAGAGCATTGGTGCCGAGCACGACGACAACACGGTTGGTGAGGCCTTTGAGGGCGCGTACGACAGAATTGGACGCACCGATAATGCGCAAGACGTTCGTATTGATGGGGGTGGTGTTAAGGCGATAATGATCAAGGTTGAGCACGCCGTCGCCGTTGGGGTCTTGTTGCCAAACTGAGGCCGAGTTTAGGTCGAGGCCCCAGATCAGTTTCCACCAATCCGGCACGCGGTCACCAGCGCTGCTTAGCCACTCGTCAGCGCCCATGTCGACAAACACGTTCTGGGGACGAGGTTCATGATCCATGTCGAATGGAAGAAGCCAACCATTGCTGCCAGCATTAATGCAAGGCGAGTTCCACTGCAGGTGATAGGTCACAGTGAGGAGGGGATCTTGGCTAATCACGCCGGGACCCGGTTGTCCATCTTGCACACATGAGAATTCTGCGGGCATGTTGCACGTATTACTCCAGACAATGCTGTTGCGAAGAAATACAGTAGAATCGAGGGCTTCAACGCCTGCGCCGAGGTTATCGGCAATTACCGAGTGAACGATCGAGACCCACGAAGCGGACAGAAAAATACCACCAACAAGATAGTCAGAGTTGGCGCTATAGTTGTTGGCGATGATGGTGTTTTCGATACTACCCGTGCTGTGGACAAGGACGGCAGCGCCGCCGAGGTTGACTGCTTGGTTGCGGTGAATACGGCTGGCACGGACTGTGAAAGTGCTATTGGAGAGCAGAAGGGCAGTGCCGTCGAAGTACGTGCCGCCGACAAATGTGCAACGCCAGACATGCACGGTTGAATTTTCGCAGTACATCCCGGCGCCGAAGCTATTCGAGAAAGTCAGGCGAGAAAACTCGGCTCGGCTTCCTTCAAAGAGAGATGCGACGGGTTGTTGGATAGTTTAGGGCAAAAAGGTTGAGGCTTCGCCCTGGCCTTCAAACGCAAGCGAGCGATTTGTCAGCGCGATGGGTCCAACATACCAGCCGTTGCTGATCATCACAAGATTACCATCAGTGGCAACGGCGATGGCGGCGCTTACATTGGTCGCGGCAGTGGCCCACGAGGCGAAAGGCGGTATATGCGCACCACCGTGAGCAACGAAGTTGGTGGCCGCTCGGCTCGACAAGGTGATCAGTAAGAGAAGGAAGGAAAGACGCACACACCTCATACGCACCTCAGCTGGCGTAGCGAGAAAGCGCCACACATGCGCAGAATCTATCGTCGTGCAGAGCGACGCCATTCTTTGGGAACAAATTCATGGAAGCGAGGAGCACCAGGAGGATACCCGAATTTGGGATCGTACCACCACAAGCGGTTAGGGCCAGCCTCGGGGTCCACAGCGTTCATACGTTCCCATTTACTCGCCCACAGAGAGGCGATTGTACCACGGATTTCTTTGTTACCGGATTCACCAGTTCCGCGCCAGTCTTCAACGTACTTAGGCAGGTCCTCAATGCCACCAAACCAGGTTTCGGCGGTGAACGTATTCATGTTAGTGGTCTGCCCGGTGAGCATGGAAGTCAAGTACGACGTATTTTTGGCGTTCCCCGGTGGGCTGTTGGAAGTGAGGTGTTCGTTGTCTTTCCAGTTTGACGAGAGCACAGTGATAGCATCAGAAATAATGCTGGCAGGGCACTTCGTCACATCATTGTAGTTGCCGAGAATGTAGAGGGGGTTGTCCGTGGCCACGGTAAAGCCGTTGGAAACACCGTTAATAATCGGGTTGGGAAGCGACGAACCATTAGTGAGCCTAACCGTATAGCTGGGCGAATTGGTGATGGCAATGTAAAGGATGCCGGCGCGTGTGCTGTTGGAAAAGAAAGCGTCACGCGCGTTTGCCAGCGCCCAAGTGTGAAAATTGGCCACATGGATGTCAAGCGGGCGCACAAAGGCATTCAACGCATTGTTCCAAAAAAACTTGTTTGTCGACAGCCACGAGCTGACCGACGCGTCGCCGACCCGGGCGACGGTGACGAAATTGGACACGCTCCCGCGAAAGACCTGCACTTCACCACTGGGCATAATGCGCACGGCCGCGCGGTTCGCATAGCGTGCTTCAGCGAGCCCTGGGGGGTCGTCTGGCCGGGGCGGCTCGATCAACGCACGGGGATCATTTTCTGCGTATGGGACTGGAAGACTTAATCGTGGAACGCCATGCACCGAGGAGAGAACCCGGCCACGCCACTGTAAAAGGGCTAGGGGCCCCCAGTACGGGTGGGAACTGTCGAGTGTTTGGCCAAGCAAATCAACCATGGGACGCGCTTGTGTGTCCGTATAGTTAATAGCCACCTTTTCCGGGGCACTGACACAGAAGATGTTACTGGCGCTTGTCACGGGCTTTTTCAGGTACAAGCCGTACTGGGCACCGCGCGTACCCAAAGAAAGTACCCCATTCGCATGTACGGCGCCGTCAATTTCCATCCGCTTGTCACTGTTAATCATCAAATCACCGTCTACAAACACCCCATATTCGAAAATCGAGAACGACCGTGCTTCGATGGTCTGAACCACTTCAACATAAATACTCGTGTCGGCCGCATGCTCTACTCCTACGGCAACATAGATCGGTTTAATACTGGCACGTGCACCAGGATAGAGCGTGTCGGAAAGAGCGTTGGTCGTATAGACAACCCCTTCGTTAAACTGGTATTTGACAATCCGGTACTCCGGGGGCATCGTATTACTTGCGATCTGGGTAAATTCTGCAACAATACGCGTGTAATCAGCAGTAGTGGGGTGGGTTTCGTACGTTTTGGCATACACCTGAAGAGCTGCGAGAGCATATTGGCAACCAGACTCGGCAACATACAACATTTTCGTGCGCCGAGCACGGTTAACTGCATGCCGATAACTGGCTAAGGACCATTTGAGCAGTGCGCTCATCCCTATGACGAGGGTAGCAAGGAGCACCAACAATGCCGTCAGCAGTGCGCTACCACGCGGCCGCCAATAACAGTAAGAAGGGGGATGTTGTACGATGTTAGCGCACATTGCGGGGTGCAATGGAGGTAACGGCACGCAACACCTCGCGGTTTGTCGCCCGAGGGTCACTGAGTGCGAGGGTGATCTCTATCCACCGTGTGGTGTAGCAAAAGAGTGTTGCTGGCATCACACACGTTACCAGAATCACATCATCGGTCGAGGTTGCCCGATTGTCGGTAACCGTGTTAGGTACGAAGTACAGAACAGTACCACTGCGATACACACCGCTAGACCAACCGGCACCGGCAGCGAAAAGATACGCACCTATGTTGGTCTGACTCAGCGAAGTCCCATAACTCCGGTAAATTTTAACGTCGCGGGCTGGACGAAGGAGATCAGCGATGCGTTCCATGGCATTATTGACGCGTTGTTGCTCCCACGCGCGAACGGTACCTCCATGGTACAGCCGGTAACCCACGATGAAAACTCCCACCAGGGCCAGCATGACAAGCGCAGTGATGATCGAAGCCATAAGGAACTCGGTGAGAGTGAACCCACGCTCGCAGTGGATACGTTGAGTCTGGATCAGGTAGGCGTTCATCACTCGCGCGGCAGATAAGGCGCCCGCATCTCGACAGGCGCACGTATTAGTGTGTACAGGGAATAGCGCTGTCGCTTTCCCTCACCCCAAGTGGCTTCGACACGAATAAGTTTATAGCGCACCGGAGCTGCCACCTCCGTGACCATTGTGGTCATTGCCCAGATCAGAGTGACCTCTGTGCGTTGGGTTGCAGTAACGTATTCGATGGGATAGCGAGCCGCCGTGACCGCCTCGTAGGGAGTGAGGAGAATTTCTTCCAGGCGCTGTGTAACCCGTAGAGCGCCCAGACTTTCTCGCGTCGCTTGTCTTGCCAATCCGTAGCCGAACGTGAGGCCTTGAAGGACGCTCAGCACCCCCACTGCCAAGAGAAGGGCACAGATGACAGCCTCGATCAGCGTGACACCGCGCAAAACTCTGCTATGACGTCGGCCGGTGCTCATAAACCGGGAGCTTCATCAGGCCTCCACTGATGACGCGGCAGCCCTGCAGGACAACGGGGGACACTACCCACAGTCAGATTGCTCCCGTACGGAACCCCCGTGGTCGCAGGACACACCAACCGCAGGTTGGCAGGCAGGTAGATTGGCTGTAAGTGCGCGACCTGCACGGTAGCGCCGCGGGGAAGCTGAAAGTCCAACGCATACTCATTTAACGCATGGTACAGCAGTTGGATGTTACCACGACATTCACTAGCCTCGTTGCGAAGGCGATATTGCCACGCGCCAAACAGGGCCATCGCAGTCAAAATCCCGAGGATCGCCATGCACACCATCAGCTCCGTGAACGTGTACCCTGCACAGCGGTATTTCATGTGCCGTCTTGCAAATCTAAAACAAAAACGGGGGGCGCGACGAGTTCACGCCCCCCGTCCGCAATTACCGCCGTTTACGCAATCACGGCATCTCTGAATCGGGGGTGAACTCGTACACCTTCTTCGTTCCGTCCGGAGTTACCCTGCAATACACGTTGCTGGGCTCAGGCACGCTGGTGTCGAGTGTCACCGTGTCCCCGGAAATATACGGGTTGCGCGGGATGGCCTTGAGGTACGTAGGCACCAGCATTCCCAATTCCGTCACATTGGTGCCGTCCAGGCGTGCCTGCTCAATTGCCCCAGCCACCTGCTTGCAGCTAGCGCGCGCCGTATTGAACTGTGACTTCCGCCGCGCCTGCATGAAGTTCGGTAGCGCAATTGCCACTAGGAGACCAATGATTGCCACGACAATCATGATCTCAACCAACGTGAAACCTCTGTACTTTTTCATGTCAGCTCCTTGGTACGGGGTGAATGTGTATGCCAAACGCTGCCTTTACAGGTACTTTAGACATATGTCAACAGTTGTAAGGTCGTCACGATCACAATTGAGAGAATCCCGACACAGATACACCACTCCACAAGGCTTATTTCGCGGGCCACATCTGCCACGTACGCCAACCACATTTTTCTGCTTGTACTATACATCGTGCAGTCTTTCTTTCTGTGAACAAGCCACTGTTGGCACTACGACCACAAGCACCGGATGTGCCAATCAAGAAAAGGGCGTATTTCTACAATAAAATAGCACTAAAAGACCCGGTTAGGCGCGCTTTTTTGCATTTTTGCCTTACTTTCGCACGAACGCAAACAATTACGAATTGGAATCAGCAGCAAGTGCCGGTGTTCGCGTCTGGCGGTGGTAATCCTGCAAGGCACGAACGTCCACCCCACCGCGCGCGCGGATAGACTCGATTCCTGTGATGGCGGCCTCAGCTCCAGCAATCGTGGTGATGCAGGGAACGTTGTGAGCCACGGCCGTGGCACGAATGCGGGCCTCGTCAGCCCGCGCCTTATGGCCTGAGACGGTGTTGATGATGAGCTTGATCTCCCCGTTGGTAATCAGGTCGAGAACATTTGGGCGGCCTTCAGCGAGCTTGTGAATCGGTTGAACCGGTACCCCTGCGTTTCGCAGTGCACGCGCAGTCCCCTCCGTGCTCACTATCTGCAAGCCGGCCGCTACCAAGCGCTTCGCCAACGAAATGGCATACCTCTTGTCAGCGTCGCGCACGCTCAAGAAAATTTTGCCTGAGAACGGTAGGTTGATCCCGGCGCCGAACTGGGTCTTGGCAAAAGCGATTCCGAAGTCCGTGTCAATCCCCATCACCTCACCGGTAGAGCGCATTTCTGGCCCCAGCTCAATATCCGTGCCTTGGAAGCGAGCGAACGGCAACACCGCTTCCTTGACGCAAAAATAGTCAATAGTCGGCTCGCTGGTAAACCCCAGTTCTTGTAACGTTTTGCCAGCCATCACCCGTGCGGCTAACTTAGCCAGTGGTACACCAATTGCTTTGCTTACGAACGGAACGGTGCGGCTCGCGCGCGGATTGACCTCCAGGACGTACACATGGTCCCCGCGAATGGCGAGCTGGACGTTCATCAATCCGCGTACGTTGAGCTCTTTTGCCATCGCGTACGTGGCGCGGCGTATTTCGTCGAGAAGGTGCGGGCTCAAGGTGTGGGGCGGAATCACGCATGCCGAATCTCCCGAATGCACCCCTGCATGTTCAATGTGCTCCATAATGCCACCGATCACCGCCGTCTCGCCGTCGGCTATACAATCAACATCCACTTCCACCGCGTCCTCAATAAATTTGTCAATAAGCACCGGGCGATCCGAAGAGACTTGTACCGCCTCAGCCATGTAGGTGCGTAACTCATCTTCACTGTAGACGATTTGCATCGCACGGCCACCAAGGACGTAGCTAGGGCGCACGAGTACCGGATACCCAATTCGCGCTGCGGCCGCAAAAGCTTCGTCTGCGTTCGTGGCTGTGTCATTGGGAGGTTGCGACAGCCCGAGCTTGTGAAGCATTTGCTGAAACATCTTGCGATCTTCAGCACGGTCAAT
>JAOACZ010000014.1 GCA_026417575.1 bacterium
AGATGTGTATAAGAGACAGACCCACACCCCAATACCAACAGGCATAAGTACGGCGCCTCCCGGATCACCCCACAACTTGCTCTCACTAACTCCGGCAACAGTGCCCCATATACCCCCACCATCAGCGCCGCTCTCCCACCAGCCAGCTTCCTCGTCACCCAATACAACAAGGACACTACCGCTGTCCCACTCGTCACGTTTAATACCAACGCCGCCTGTTCAAACGTGATCGGCGCTAACCACGACAAAAGCCCATGCATCCATGCTATCAACACCGGAAAAAGATTGAAATCCGCCCCAGCAAATGCACCAACCCAGTCCCCTGCCGCCAGCCGCTCGGCCCGCTCAACGTACCGTATCCCATCTCGCGTAATGATGTACGGCAACCCACGCAGCACCGCTACACGCACGATAAGCGCTATCCCCGTAATGACCCAACCCCCGTATCGCTCTACCCAGTGCAGCTCCGTGGCACCTCTTCCCGGTCCTTCCGTGACCATATTCATACCCGCAAATTATATACAAAATCACCCGTCTCGTCCACCTCAACAGCAGCCTACATCCAAGAACTAGATTTGCGGTAAGGTAGCTCTTCGCCCGCTTTTCCGCGCAAAAGTGTTCGTTCCTCCGCTCTCACCTGCTCACTCCCGCACCACACCAAGGAAAGCAACCTGGCGATAGTTCGCGTGGTGCGTGCGTCACTTGGCTGTGCCAGCGAACCAGATGCCTAGGCGGCACCTGCGCTACCCGTATTGTCACGCAACGCTGCTGCTCTTGTCACGGTTCGCTACTGCTCTCGTCTCCCCCCTGACGCAATTCTCTTTTCACTTTTGTTTTGCTATACTACCACATGTGATGCTAGAAGCACTCCGCGCATGGTGTGCCACGCCCCAGGGCGAGATCTCCTACCGCCTGTACGTGGTCCTCTTTCTTCTCACAGGTGGGCTGACCTATGGCCTCACCCACGTGATGATCTGGCTGGCACCGCGGCTGGGCGCGGTGGATAAGCCTGACGCACGCCGCATCCATCAACGTCCTGTACCAAAGTTGGGAGGCCTGGCCCTCTTCGTCGCAATAGCTGCCGGGCTAGTTGTCGCCGCGGCCCTGCATCCCTGGGTCGCACGTGTGGTGCTGACGCCCCAATCACTTGCGATCTTTGTCGGCATGGCGATCATGCTGGCCGTCGGTGTGTATGACGACCTTTTTGGCGTGTCGTGGATGTGGAAGTTTGCCTTTCAAATAGTGGCAGCCTGCATTGTGATCCGGCATGGCATGGTCATCATGAAGCTGACAAACCCACTCGGCGCCGAACACATCCAGCTCAACCCGCTCCTCGCGTTTGTCTTCACACTGGTGTGGCTCATAGGCATCACCAACGCAGTCAACCTCTCAGACGGCTTGGACGGCCTGGCAACGGGCATTGTCCTGATCGTGTCAGGCGTCACTTTCGCTAATTCCTTACATTTAATGGTAATGCGCCCGGAACAAACGGAGGCGTACTTCGTCTTCCCGGCCGTCACAAGCATTTGTGTTGCCGCAGCCTCCCTCGCCTTCCTACGCTTTAATTTTTACCCCGCACGGATTTTTCTTGGTGATACCGGTAGCTTGTTTCTTGGCTTTTGGCTTGCTTGCACCGCGGTGCGCAGCTCACAAATCAGCACAACTACGGTTGCGCTCTTGGTGCCAGTAATTGCTCTCGGGTTGCCCATTCTTGACACCGTCATAGCCTTCTTGCGCCGCGCAGCGCGACGACGAAATCCTTTCCAAGCAGATCTTGAGCATATTCACCACAAAATGCTGGAAAGCGGCCTCTCTCATCCTGAAACGGTTCTGGTCCTGTACGGCTTCTGCCTGCTTCTCGGCATTGCCGCCCTGGTCGTCGCGTACAAACGCCACCAGTACGCTGGTGTGATTTTATTCGTTTTAACTGCTATCGTACTGGTGGGCTTCCGCAAGTTCGGCATCCTCGACATCACGCGCTTGTGGGGCATACGTGGCAATCGTGACGACCAACGAGAACCCCCCTCCCGGCGTATACGTCGGCGCGAACAAAGACGATGAGTGCGAAGTACGCCACGCTGGCTCGCCTCCTTAAGCAGTATCTCCGCCAACAGCTGGCGGAAGGGGACTATGACCATTTCTACATCCCCCGCCTACCTCCGTCGCCAGCGCAGCTGCATGACACGCTCCTGCCACCTCGCACCGGCCGTGCCGCCAGCGTACGAGGTCTCTCACGTACATCAATCGCGAGCGCCCCAGCGCACATCGCGCCACCATTGCCCCGCACCGATCAGAGCGGAGAAGCGCACATCGCTGCAGCGTTACTT
>JAOACZ010000042.1 GCA_026417575.1 bacterium
GCGTAGCACCCGCGTACAACGCCAGCTCAGCATAGTTTTCCACCCCCCGATAAAACGGTACCTCACGATACAAACTTACATGCCACTGTGCCCCATTAAGAAAAGGAAATAACGCTCGCCACAATTCATCCAGGGGGTAGGCACCATGGCAAAACTGTTCATATGACAACGTGGCCCGTGTGCACTGCTTCGCAAACTCCCACACCATAAGCACCTGGCACGCCGCAAGCAGCGCACCTGCCAAAAGCGCCAACACTGCCACACCTCCCGCGCGCCACGTCAACCCCCGGGTGCACGTCCAGACAACCAGTAGAAGCGCCGCTGCGCCCCAGGTCATTAACACAATCTGCATGTAGCCGCAAAGAAGTTGTAGCGTAGTTGTCGCCGTGGTAATCACGAGCCAGCGCCGCCGCTGTGTCTCGCACCATCCCGCCAGACCCCAAAGCACGCCGGGTAGCCAAATGGCGGTCTCTACCATCGCGGAATGTACTCGATGACCCGTCAGAAAACCACACCACATGAAACTTAGCGCTCCGCACAACGCCGCCACATCGCTCAACTGCATTCCCCGCAAGAACAGAAACGTGACCACCCCCGCCATCCCATAGTGCAGCATCAATGTGATATTAAACGCGGTCGCAGGCGATAACACGAAAAACAACAACCAACCCGGCATGTACCAGGCCTGTGCGTCCGGTTGCGCCGCTAAGGGCATGCCACCCAACAGGTACTCATTCCACCAGGGCGCCGCACCACTGCGCCACATCCGATACACTAACCATCGCAACGGAAAATAGGCCTGCGGCGTGTCCACCCCACTCACAATTCGCCCACTCCACACAAGCTCCCAGTGCAGGGCAACTGGCAACATCAGCAATCCCACGCATAGTACCGCCGTCGCCCCTCTTTCCCACAGCTCCTTAGCCCGCTTTGCGTGCATGCAGTTCAATGATATCGTACAAGTTGACATACAGTTGATACCGCCGCCATGCCTTGGGCACTCCTACACGGATGTGATATTTGCGTTCCAAACGTTCGCTCAAGTAGTTGAGCGGATACCAGCTCCCTACATGCCGAACCTGCAACACCTTCAGCCGCGCGCGGGCCAGCAAAGCCAACAACGCCGCGCGTGTGAAGAAAAAACGATGCTCTGGAATGTTGTACAGATGCCAGCGCCGACCACTCACACGGGCACACACACTGCCCCGATCCCCTGTCGTGAGTGCGAGAATACCCCCAGGCCGCAGCGCACCAGCACATGCTTCCACGGCCGCCGCTGGATCAGTTACGTGCTCCAACGTGTCCCACATCGTAATACAGTCATAGGCTTCTCTCTCGGCAAACTGTTCGATGCGCCCGCAGTGCACTCGATAGCCACGCTCCCGCAACCATGCCACTGTCTCCGCCGCCACCTCGAGCCCCTCTGCAACCCAACCGCGTTCTTCTGCCACAGCCAAGCCCCCCCCTAGCCCACAGCCCACGTCAAGCAGCCGTCCTCGCTCCGCCATATAACGCCCGATGCGTGCTAAACGTGCTCCCATCGTCCGGCGTAACGCTGGCTCTAACTCCGCGTACGCCGCGTAACCACAAGCACAATCGTTACTCGCAAAGTACCCCAGACGGTAAAGCACTTCCGGTTCCGGTAACATCCCCTCTAAGCACCCTAAACCACAATCACCACACACCTTCACCCGATACTCACCAAACGCGTGTGATGATTTCCACACCCTCCCTCCGCAACAGCAACACTCTGCCTGCTTCATCCCCGCCGCAGCCGCCAGTAAAGACCTATCACCTCGCCCAGCGCTCGAGGAATGCGGCGCAAAATCGAGCGCGGCACCGCTCGCGTCTCGCGCACGCTAATCGGTACTTCGATCACCCGTGCACCGGCGCGGATACGTCGAATCACCAGCTCTGTGTCACACACATGATGCGTCGCTGGCACCCGAGCCAGCTCAGCTTGAAGCGCACCAGTATGCGCCCACACTTTGATCCCATGCGTGTCACTCGCCGGCAGCCGAAACAAAAGCCCCAATACGAGCCGAAACCCCCAGGACACCAACCGCCGCAGCCATGGACGCGCGTCACTCGACAGGCTGTTCAGCTTACTCCCAATAATAATCTCATATCCCAACGGCACAAGTGCCTGCGCCACATGCACTAAGTGCACGTCCCAAAAATCTAAGTCAAAATTCACAATCAGCTCACCCCGCGCTGCTTGCATCCCCGCCTTCAACGCCGCACCGTAACACGCCTCCGGGACGTGTATCACCCGCAACTGCGGCCACGCCGCGCTCCACTCTGCAAGGAGAGCGGGTGTACCGTCCGTGCTGCCATTCTCTACCACCAAAACCTCGTACGGCCACGGTAAGCCATCTAATTCCCGCCGCAACGCCGCCAGCCACCGTGCTCCTTCCCGCCCCTCGTTATGGACCGGTATAACTACACTGATCATTCTCGTACCTTACAGATTCACGCGCTCGCCGCCACACTCCTTGCTGCGCTGCGGCACACCGAGCCTATTTCTCTTCGTATTCATCCTGTGCTGCGTCCCTTTCATCTATGGTAGTCAATTGCAACAACAAGGTCAAAATGATGCCCCTTGGCTCACATACCCAGCCACGCTCACTGGTCAGAAATTTCCGCTCTCACAGCACGGAGAGCGCCGCCGACACGATTGAAAAATAGCTCACCAAACCATATAATCCTAGCATGGCGGTGTTTCGAATCTTAATGGAAAAATTACCTGATGTCGGCCGTGTGTGCCCCGCGCCTCCTAACCAGGCGCACCATTTGCTCCGTGTGCGCCGCCTCACTCCCCGCGACCACCTTGAGTGTCTTGATCGCCAAGGGTGGGCTTGCACCGCCGAGATCGTCCAGTCTGACAACAAAGGGCTCTCCTTTCGTCTGGTGGGCGAGCCCCGTCCCCCCAGCCCGCGACCTCAGCTGCGCGTCTGCATCAGTCTTCTCCCCGAGGCCGCGTTCTCCCTAGTTCTCCAAAAATGCACCGAGCTTGGCGCCGCTGAATGCCAGCCCCTCATGTGTGACTTCACTGTAGCGCGCCTGCACCCAAATGAACTCCCGCGCAAGCTGGCCCGCTGGCAACGCATCTGTGACGAGGCCGCAGTGCAGTCCGGCAGCGCACCAATGCGCGTCCTCCAGCCCTGCTCAACCGCACAGCTCTGGCCCACCGCCGCTCCACTCAAACTCCTCGCTGATACCGCCGGCTCTTCGTCGCCTCCTGCACCTCCTGCGTCTGGCCAGCTCCTCCTCGTAGCTATAGGCCCGGAAGCAGGCTTTTCCCCTAGCGAACATACCGCAGCCCTCCAGCACGGGTGGCTGCCGTTCCGCCTCGCTTCCCACACCCTGCGCGCAGAAACCGCAGCAATCGCCGCATGTGCTCGTCTGCTCATCCCTGCCCCCTCCCCCGCATGAGCCTCTCTGTCACCCAGCCTATTGACCCCGCCCTCCGCCGCACGTACCGCCTCCTCTTCCGCCCATTCAATCTCCTCACCTGGCTCGGGCTCACAACCTCTGTCTTCTTGAGCACCTTTTACTCCCTCGCCGGTGATCTCGACCTCCTCCGCGCCTTCTTACAACCACAGTCCACCTGGTTGAGCATCATCCACGTCCTCCTCCCCACGTGGCAGCAAAATCCCTACCTCGCTGTTCTCGCTACTGTCGTTGTCCTCCTCGTTGGCCTATCACTCGTTGTGCTGGTCACCTGGGTTTGTTGTCGTGGTGAATTCATCTTCTTGGACAATGTCGTCCACCGGCGCGGCGCGGTACTCGCCCCGTGGCAACAATACCACCTCCATGCTAACAGCTTGCTCCAGCTCCGCCTTCTCATCGCCCTAATCGCTTTCGCTTTCATAGCAACTGCGGTCGGCGTGCCCTCCTTGATTGTTTACCAAGACCTGGCAGACACTGCCAACGATGCCGTCCCATTGCCAGTCTCACTTATCGCCACAGGCCTGGTCTTCTGCTGTATCTTCCTCGTCTCTCTTGCTGACTCAATGGCCACATGGTTCGTGGCACCACTCATGTACCTCCATCACGTACGCGTCTGGCCGGCTTGTCACTACTTCATTCGCTCCATTCTCCTACCCCACCTCGGCAGCTTTCTGCTGTTCTACCTCACCTCATTTGTGTTACTTTGCGCCGGTCTCGCATTGCTCACGCTCTTGATTCTCTTATCGTGCTGCACTTGTTGCTGCGCTCTGCTCCTCCCCTATGTCAAATTTGCGGTGCTTCTGCCTCTCTTTGTCTTTTTCCGCTACTACTCTCTGTGCTTTTTGGCCCAGTGCGGCCCTGCCTGTGACGTCCTGCGGCTCGAAGCCGCGTCAGCAGAAGCGTAGCACCTCATGCCTCGTAGCCCGTTCGTTCATCTTCACGTACGCTCCGAGTACTCCCTCCTCCGGAGCACCTTGCGTTTGCGCGCACTCGTCCAACGGGCTGCCGACTACGGTATGCACGCCCTCGCTCTCACTGACTGGATGAACCTCCACGGACTCGTTCCCTTCTACGATCTATGCTATCGCCATGGCATCAAGCCCCTCGTCGGTGCGGAACTCGCTGTCGCGCCCGCCGCCCCCTGCGTGGAGGTTGATCCTCACGCCCCCCCCGCCTACGAGCTCGTCGTCCTCGCCGAAGACTTGCGCGGCTACCAGCGCCTGTGCGAGCTCCTCACCCGCGCCCACCTCCAACCAGGCCCCGCTCAGTGCATCGTTCAGCTCCCCTGGCTGGAAGAACTCGCCGGCCACTGGATCTTCCTCTCCGGCGGCCGCGACGGCGAGCTCTTTCAGACCCTCCGCAACGGCAACCCGCGCCAGGCCCGCGCCGCCGCTGAACGCCTCGCTCACCTCGCCGGCCCCGGCCGCTTCTTCATCGAGCTCCAATGGCACCAGCTCCCCGACGAACGCTCAGTCCTCCCCCAGCTCCTAGAACTCGCCCGCCAGCTCAATCTCCCCATCGTCGCCACCAACCAGTGCCTCTACGAATCCCCCCACCACGCCCCCGCTCTCGAACTCCTCCGCCGCGTCGACTCCGCTACCCCTCTCGCTCGCGAAGAAGAACTCCAACCCCCCTCCTCCCTCTTCTACTTCCGCTCCCCCGATGAAATGGTCGCCCTCTTCCGCAACGCCCCGGAAGCTATCCAAAATACCCTCGCTATCGCCGACCGCTGCGCCGTCGAACTCCCGCTCGGTTCCGCGCCCCTTATGCCGCAGTTCCCCTTCCCTCCAGGAGTAACCGCCCGCGCCTTCCTTGAAGCAGCCTGCCGCGATGGCCTCCGCCGCCGCTACCCCGATTGGGAAACCCCTGATGCCCCCAGCCCACGCCCCCTCACCAAGAAAAAACGCCGCGAACTCGAAAAACGCCTCGCCCACGAAATCGACACCATCTGCCAAATGGGCTTCGTCTCCTACTTCGCCATCGTCGCCGATATCGTCGCTTTTGCCAAGCGCCACGGTATCCCCGTCGGCCCCGGCCGCGGCTCGGCCGCCGGCAGCCTCGTAAGTTACCTCCTCGGCATCACCGACATCGATCCCCTCGACTTCGACCTCCTCTTCGAGCGCTTCCTCAACCCCGCGCGCAAAAAAATGCCTGACATTGACATTGACTTCTGCGAGCGCCGCCGCGGCGAAGTCCTCCGCTACGTCCGCGAAAAATATGGCAACGACCACGTCGCACAAATCGCCACCTTCAGCACCCTCCGCTATAAAGCCGCCCTCCGCGACGTCGCCCGCATCCTCAACATCCCCGACGCTAAAGCCGACAAATGGTGCCTCCTCCTCGCCGACTTCGAACGCTCCCACACCGGCCCACGCCTCGGCCTCATCGACCAAGCTCTCTCTCACTGCGACCCCCTCCGTGAAGAATACTTGCGTGACCCCCAGGCCAAATTCGCCCTCGACCTCGCCCGCCTCATCGAAGACCTCCCTCGCAACCTCTCCACTCACGCCGCCGGCGTCGTTATCGCTCCCCAGCCCTTGCGCACCTTGCTCCCCCTCACCTCCACAGGCCCTGATGAACTCCTCACCCAATTCGACATGTATGCCGTCGAGCGCCTTGGCCTGCTCAAAATTGACCTCCTCGGCCTCACTACCCTCACCATCATCGACGACACACGCTCCCTGATCGCCGCTACACGCGGCCTCTCCCTCGACCTCCACTCTCTCCCCCTCGACGATGATGCCACGTACGCTACCTTGCAACGCGGCGACCTCCTCGGCGTCTTCCAGCTCGAAACCAGCGCCGGCATGCGCCGCCTCGTCGTCGCCTTGCGCGTCTCCTCCTTCCATGACCTCATCGCTACCCTCGCCCTCTACCGCCCCGGCGCCATGCACCAAGCCGATGCTTTCATCGCCCGCAAACACCACCGTGAGCCCGTCACGTACCCTCACCCCAAGCTCGAACCCGTCCTCAAAGAAACTTTCGGCATCTTCCTTTACCAAGAACAAGTCATGCAAGCCTTGCATGTCCTCGCCGGCTACTCCCTCGCCGAGGCTGACTCCTTCCGCCAGATGATCTCAAAAAAACTTACCGATCAAGTCCAGCATGAGCGCTCCCGTTTCCTCAGCCGCGCAACCGAAAAAGGCCTCACCCGCGACGAAGCCAACCAGCTCTTCGATGAGCTCGCCCGCTTCGCCAACTACGGCTTCAACAAGTCGCACGCCGCCGCCTACGCCGTCCTCGCCTACTGGACTGCCTACCTCAAAACCCACTTCCCCGCCCAATTCTACGCCGCCCTCCTCAACACCAAGTCCGATCCCGCCGAGTGTTTCCACGCCTGCCGCCAGGCCGGCATCCCCATCCTCCCCCCCGACGTCAACCGCAGTACCACCGCCTTCACCGTCGAACAACAAGACGATGGCTCTTTCGCCATCCGCTATAGCCTCGAGGCCATCAGAAACGTCGGCCCCGCTGGCGCCGCTGAGCTGATCCGCGAACGCTCCCACGGCGGCCCCTTCCGCTCCATCGACGACCTCTGCCGCCGCATCAACCACCGCGTCGTTACTCGCAAAACCATTGACAGCTTGATCAAAGCCGGCGCCTGCGACTGCTTCAACCAGCCACGCCAGGTCCTCTGCTTCATCGCCGACGACGTCACTGCCTCCTGGGAACGCGGCCTGGAGTCCGCCCTCCAGCGCTCCTTCTTCGACGCCTTCGACGAAGCCAACACTCCCCCCTCCCCCTCCCGCGCCGAACTCGAAACCCTCGGCGAATGGCCACCCGCCACCCGCCTCGCCTTCGAAAAAGAAATGCTCGGCCTCTACCTCACCGGCCACCCCCTCGATGACTTCGCTGCTACCTGGCGCGCAGTGACTACCGCCGACGCCCGCGACGCCGGCTACCGCGCCCGCGCCACCGACGAAGATCAACCCCTCCTCGAAGCACCCCCTGGCCCTGTCGTTATGGGCGGCCTCCTCCTCGACGCCGACTACCGTATGAGCAAAAAAGGTCGCATCTATGGCATCCTCTCCTGCGAAGACTTCTACGGCTCCTTCGAAGCCTTGCTGTGGGCCGAACAGGTGGACGAATTCCGCAACCGACTCAACAAAGGCCAAATCTGGTTCTTCAAAGGCTCCCTCAAAACCTCCCTCGGCAAAACTTCGCTGTCCATCGATGCACTCGTCCCCGCCGCTGATGTGCTGCGTGTGTGGGCACGTCGTTTGCGCATCACACTCACCGAACAGCGGGCCACCACCTCCCAACTCCGCACCCTTGCTGAGCTCCTTCGCGCTCACCCCGGCTCCCTTCCCCTTGAGCTTGCAGTCCAACGCCGCGCGACCGACGAGCTCGTCCTCGTCGACACCAAAGGCGTTCAAGTCGCACCAACCGAAACGTTGCTCCGCGCAATCCAACAACTCTGTGGCGAAACCGCCGCGCGTGTGCTCGTCTAACCTCGACTTTCGTTCTCCCCCTCCAAATGACCAAAAGAGCGAGGAACGCTGTGCCCCTCGTACCCGCACGGTGTACGCCTATTCCGCCGCGTGATTCACGCCAGCCTTCCTCATGGAGCGGCACCTGCCCCGCTGCCCGCTTCCCCGCATCAAATCAGACCCGCACACAATACACGAGCCCCCTCTCATGGAGGGCTACCGGCCCCGGCGGCCCCTCCCTCCCACGTAACCTCACCCGCGCCATTTCGCGCGAATCCCTTCCTATGGCGCGGCACCCGCCTCGCTGCCCGCAAATTTCGCACAGGCCCGCACCTCACCCTATTCGCGTGAACCCCAATGATAAAGGGCCGCCGGCCTCCGCGCCCGCTTCCCACCACGCTCACTCCGCCCAGCCCCACTCGCACCCACATCTTCCGCTTCCCCTGCCGGGCCGCCGGCCTCCCTGCCTGCAAGACCTTAACGTGAAAACCCGCTCGCTGACACCTGTCTCGACCCTTTAATATGGGGACGTGGGCCCCCGCGTCCGCATGGCTCGCCTCAACACACGGTCGCCAAGGCCCGCGGCCCTCCCAATCAACATTCTTTGTCGAACGCAAACGACATCTCATGTCGCATGAATTATCGGGCCGGCTCCCGCCCTCGCTGCACACAATACTCGTATCTCCACTCACTGCGCCAAGCGCATTCATTCAGCAATTTTTCTCAACTCCAAACAACGCTGTGCGCCGATTGCATTCATGACGACCTAGCGTAATCACGCGCTCGTCAAGACCAGCAACCTCCCCGGCAATCTGACATGGGTGCATTTTGCCTGCGCCCGATCCCGTGTAACATCGCTCTTTGATATAATATGCTCATGGACGCGTTAACTGCTCTTCGTACACGCCGCAGCATTCGCCACTACGCGTCAAGGCCTCTCCCACGCGAAGTGTTGGAACAAATCGTTGACGCAGGGCGCCTCGCCGCCACAGCACGTAATCTGCAGCCGTGGCACTTTGTCGTCGTAACGGAGCGGGCTACGCTCGATAAGCTTGCCGAGCTTTGCGAGTACGGAAAATTTCTCCGCCAGGCACCTGCCTGCATTGTGGTTTTCTGCAATGCCGATGCAAAGTATTACCTGGAAGATGGCAGCGCGGCCACCCAGAACATGCTCGTAGCCGCGCACGCACTCGGCCTGGGAGCCTGCTGGATTGCAGGCGACAAGAAGCCCTATGCCTCTGAGGTCGCCAACCTGCTCCACGCACCACCATCCGTCCGGTTGATTTCGCTCATCGCTGTGGGCTATCCCGCCGGGCCACCGCCCTCAGTGCCAAAAAAACCGCAGTCAGAAGTATTGCACTGGGAGCACTTTTCCACCTCCACGAAATGACCGCGCATCCAAAATGGCTGCGTCGTGCCCGGACCACACTTGTGGATTCGGCCTGGGTGAGGCATCATCTTGACACGCTAGAGCTCCCCAGTGGCAAGCAGATCGAATTTCATGCGATCGAATTTCCTATGCCAGTCGTGGGGATTATTCCTGTCGGCGACGACGGACGCTTGTTGCTGACCTACCAATATCGCTACATGGCAGACGCGCACGGGTGGGAAATTCCCGCGGGCAACGTTCCCGGAGCAGAGTCCTTGGAAGAAGGCGCGCGGCGCGAACTGCTAGAAGAAACAGGCTACACTGCCCGTGAGTTCAGGCATCTCTACGCTTTTTACCCGCAAATTGGTCGCAGCAACCACTTCTTCCACGTGTTCGTCGCGCGCGGCCTCACCCAACTAAGCTCAGAATATGACTGTGACGAGGTGAGCGACCTACGCTGGTTCACACTTGATGAGCTCTTGCGCATGATTCGGCAGAATGAGCTCCACGACGGCTTTACCGCGTTGGCGGTGCTCGTCTACCATCTGCATTATCCAACTGGATAAACTCGTTTACCACCGCTTGCATCTCAGCGCGAGCCCCGCCGCCAGGAGCACGGCTGCACGAACAGGTTCGGGCACCAAAAACACCCCCACACGACGGTTCGCATGGTCATAATACAGCGCTCCAGTTGTGATGTGAGCAAAGATGACATCGTGAAATTGGTTCGTAAACCCGCCCAGGGCAAACAAAAACCAGTTCGTTTCGCCGTTGGTGTGAGGGTCCATTACCATCAAGTTAAGAAGCTCGAGGTTGAGCGCAGCAGCGGTGTTTGTCACAATGAGGAGGTCATTCGTTTCTATCACGAGGGTCGCCCGCGTCCCCGCCGAGCCAAGTTGCACCGCGCCTTGAGCAGCGTCTATAATGAGGGTGCCAGGACTAAACCCTGGCGAAATCGAGCCGATAAAAACATTCGTGACGTCGCTCGCGCGGCGATAGATTCCCGTCCCGCTCAGCGCGCCGTTGTACACGATGGTGAATGCCCGCACGTCAAAGTTTGAATACACGCCATTGACCACGATCGCGGCACTGTTAGTGTCGTGACTCCGCATCACAGGCGTCACATCGGCGAAGCTACTGCCGAAGCGCAGCTCGTCCAACCAACCTTGATTGATGTCATGGTTGGGATACCAGCTCAGTTTATGAAAGCGGAAGTTGGTATTGACGAGGCTGATTGTCGCATCGGGCGAGGCCGGTGGTGCGCCACCCAATGACGAAGGGTTCACATACAGGCTGACCGTGTCGGTGACCGCACCAAATTGAAAACGCAAGGCAAACAAGGTGACGTTCGTCGTCACGGCCACAGTGGAGGTAACCGCAATCAAGTCCTTGAAAACCGTCAGCGCCCAGTATCCCGCGATGTTCTTCACACGGCAAATGCCGTTGATGTCATGAAAGACCGAGCCACCGCTGTCATCGAACGTCATGTTCCCTTGGTAGGAGGCGCTAGCAAGGCGTTGTAGCCACGCAGCCCACAGTTCCGTGCCATCCTTGCCGATGTAGAGAGTGCCGCCGACGTTTGTCGCCCATGGGCCAAAGTAAGCCGACGATCGGTTGAAGAAGCGCCCGACGCGCCGGTACTGTTGGCCACCAACTCCCATCCGACCAGTGGTAAGCAAGTTTTTGTAGCGCAGAGAAACGTCACCGATGAGGCAATAGCTCACAGAAGCTGTCCCTTGATCTACTTGCCAGGAGCCTTGCCAGCCGTAGCCGCTGTCTACACCGTGCCAGAGGCCCGCGGGCGCATCGAAGCCGTCGTAGCAAACAAGGGCCGGCGGATCGTCATCCTGTTCAATCGCGGTGAGCGGTGCAGTGACATGCCCAGGGGCGGAGAGAGTAATCTGGGCGCTTGTGTTGTGCCAGTCCGGGTCTTGCCCGGCGGCGAGTACGCAGGGCTGCCATGCGTTGAAAGTGGCTGGGGTGAAGATCAGTATAGGCGTGAGAACGCTAATATCCATGTCGCCGCTGACCCGTTGTACACTGACCGTGACTGTGCCCGCGGGGGCATGCGTTAGTTTCACCATAACCGTGGCAGTCCGCCCTTCAAGTACGCCAATGTCATAGCGCGAGGGCAATACTTCCGCTGCCATGCCTGCATACGGGTACGTCCTCACGACTGCCCAAGCCGTGCTCTGTACCGCCGCAATGTAGGTAGGATCGCTCACATTATAGGGCGCAGCTGACAGCCCCACCGGCGATTCTTGGTACAGAACCGCGAAGTACGTACAGCCAACGATGTACGCTCCAGCGTCGTTCAAATGAATGCCGTCAGCGTACACGTTGACAATGTTTGTGTAGCCCGGTATCTTGCCAGCTTTCATTTGTTGGTTGAGCTGGTACATCACCTCGCCCACAGGGGCAAGGCGCACCGGGCGCACGAGCGTCAGGCCCCACAGGGTCCGAAGAGCACGGGTGAGCTGTTCAAAATAGTCACGTGTGACACATTCATAGCCAGCACCGCCGTTGTAGTTGGTAGTCCACGTCCCGTCGTAGTCAGGCAGAAAATAACTCTGCGCCGGCCAACGGCCGTAAACAAGAAATTGACAGTTCGTATTCCGGGGCAGGCTCAGGTTAATGAAGGCACTCGCGTAGTTCGAGTCGCTGCTCAAAGGGCGATCAAACGGTTGGAGCGAGATGTGGTCCCACTCGTAGTAAGGAAACGCGTTCGTCGGGTAGCTGTACGGCGCTTGAGTGAAGCCATCACCAGGGTGCGTCCACAGCCAATCCAGAGGTGCGCCCGGGATCATTTGGCGCCCCCACAGATGCACATGCCCACGACTTTCCGCAAGCTGCCGCAGGGCATCATACCTCACCGTGTCGGTGACGCTGTTGCCCACGAAGTAAACGCGGTTCGTGCGCGCCCATACTAATGTTGTTCCAGCCAGCGCCAGCAGGCACTGGTATCCCAGCCTGGTAAGAGCATGCTTCATAGTGCGTGTTGAATGAGTGAGTTAATGTAGTTACTCCTGCGCCGTGGCGCGGGTCAGCATCACCAACTCATCGTAGCACGCAACCACCTCAGGTTACAAGAGGCAAAAACGACCCATCTCATGGAAAAAACAGACACCCTGGCCCACTCGCTTCTGCAACGGGCGACAGAATGCCCCTCACGCCCATTACCGCCCACTCACTATGTAGTCGCCCGCAACTTCCCGCTCTGCTCATGCCACGTCAGATCGCGAGCACGTCCCTCATCATCAGATCGCCACCCCTCCTGCGCCCAGTCGTGAACTAAAAAAGAACGGGCACGGCCTCCCGACCGCGCCCGCCACACACACTTCATTACTCACTGCCACTTCACCGGCGCCGCCAACCCAGCGCAACCAGCGCGATGCCTACGATCCCCACCGGCTCAGGTATCACACTCCAGCCCCAGTCGCCGTCATCAATGTGTGTACTGTACGGTAAGTAGGACGTGTGATCAAACACAGGCGCCACGCCCGTGAGGTTCACGTCCTCCGGCAAATCGCCTTGCACACTCCCATAAACGTGCTCATTCCACCAATGATCGTCCACGATACTCCAAAACAGGTTCGATTGCGCTACGTTAGCCACGCGTAACGATGCATCCTGGCCCGTCCCCCCTGCCACCCCGTAAGAATTCGCCGCGTTCGGCGGAAGCGGCGCAACCCACGTGTCCACTGGTGCATTCCCAATTATGCACGAACGCGTAATAAACTGCGGCCCACGCTCCGTGTTCAACACCCGTGACAACACCCCCATAAGCCCACCTTCCGGCCCCCGTTGCTCGATCAGCGTGCAATGGTCAATGATCACACGGTTCGTGTTCGCCAGTGTGCTATACCCATAATTGTTGTTGTAAATGCTGCGCACGAAACCACGAATCAAGCAGTTCTTTATCGTCACGTCACCAGGCTCAATCACCCCATTCACGCACACCCCATGATACCACCATTGATCCCATGAATCCATCCACATGTTCGAAAGCGTATTGAATACCTGGCCTTGGTACGTGCCCTTAAGGTACAATCCAGACAACAAAATCCCTCCTCCGCCTTGCACGCCGATCAGCGCGCAATGTTCCGGATAGCCTTGGCCGTTATTCCACGCTGGCGGCGCGCTGCCATCAATTGTAAAGCCGGTAACCTTCACCCCACGCGCATTAAAAATTCTCAGCACAGGCAGCGCCGGCATCTGGTCGTTGTCCACCGAAAGCGACCACTGTGCACTCCCTGGCGTCAAGAAGCTTTGTTCTGGCCCGGCGCCCTTAAGATGAATGTACTGGCGATTGGACAAGTTGATCACCCAATTCGTTCCTAGCGGCCCTGTGCTCTCACCAGCATACGTACCCGGCGCGACATGAATCGTGATATCCCCGCCATCCACGCTCCCGTTCGGCACACTTGTAACAGCATGCGCAATGTGCCGCCACGCCGTTGCCCACGACAGTCCGTCGTTCGCGTCATTCCCTGTGGTAGACACATAAAACTCCCCAGGGAAATTGATTACCCGATGGATTAACGGCTGACCATCGTACGAGTTGTGCGCAATAACGATCGTACCTGTGCTGCCGTTGATCGGCCGCGGCGCTGCCGCGGTCACGTCGTATGTAGTCGTGACACTCGTGTAGGGTTGCACTGTCCCAATCAGCGGTGTAACGTTGGCTATGAAGGCATCTGCTGTGCTATTCGTGAAGTGCAACGGTACACTGCCATTATTGGCAAGCACAAAGCTCTTCGTCTGCGGCTTGAGAGTGTAGGCCGTACTAGGCGTTACAACCCCGATCGGCCGCGGTGTGTCACACAGCACAGGCACCACTGCCTGGCCCGTAGGCCATTTCACTAACACTGTCCCATTCGTCGGGCCATTCAGCGTCGCCCGATTCACCGTCACAGCGACGTACACGTTCGTTCCGCTCGCTATGGTCACCGTAGGTTGATCTACCGTGATCCAACCTTCTGAAGGTATGTTGCTGCAGGTAATCGGCACCAATGCCGCGTTATCCAACCGCAGGTACAACGTATCGTTCGTCTGCCAGAAGTTCAAAAAGGTCGGTGCAACAAAAATGTCCTGCTCCGGCATCTGCCGCGTCCACAAACGGCCTGAATTGCATAGAATTCCCGTGTTCGGATCACGGTAGCGCAACGCACCACCAAAGTAAAATACCCCGCTTGGACTAACCGCGCACGAGGCCGCATACGTGTTCAATGGCAACGTTTCTTGATGCACAACCCCCGCCCCTGTCGCCGGATTGAAAATTTGGAACAAATTCGTTGGATACTGGCCTTGCGCCCCAGGTGCGGCAAAGCTCCCTACCGACCCGCCCACCAAATACAGCATCCCTTTCCATGAAATCACCGCCGGCCAGCGTACGCCAACGGGAATGTTGCCAACGACTTGCACGCTGGCTGCGATGTTCGTTGTGTCCAGCACATATACCTTATCAGAGAACGCCGGTCCCCCACCTGCTTCTTCTCCACCCAACATGTAAATCTTCGTGCCCACCGGCGCAATCCCAAAGTAACGCAACTGCCGATTGTAGACATACTCATACACCGTCCACGAATCGTTGGTGATATTGTACACCTGCAAGTGGGTGGAGTTATCCGGACCCCAAAAATTTCCACCAATCACAAACACTTCTGCCCCGATACGCACGCAACCACCGTACATTTGTGCCTTATAACCCGCGGAGAAGTTCAAAGCATCCGACGTGCGGGTCCAAGCATTTGAAGCTGGGTTGTAGATCGCAAAGTACCCACCCCAGTGCGGGTAACCACCATGCATGAATATTTCTTCGATGCCGTCCCCATCCCGGTCATACGCGAACGCTTGATTCGACCCAATCCACGTGCCATCGTCCTTCAATGGCAGTGCTGTTGAGTATACGCCCGGAGGCATGTTCATTTTTGGGTACCCACACGGCCCCGTACCGTCCCACTTAGCTGCTTGCCATGTATTCGCCACCGGGTCGTAAATGGCAAACATGGACTGCCGGTTATAACTGTACCCATGATCTCCCCCACTGCTTCCCGCATAGCTGTTGCTCGGCCAAGCATACCCACCCCAGTAGGTGCCCATGTTGATATTCGGCCCTACGCCGCCACCGACGTAGTACTTGCCATTGGCGAAAATGCCGATCGCATGGAACGTGGGCCAGTAACCCTGCGTACCCCGCAGCGGATCATCGGTACACGTCAGCTGCACAATTGCGTTCGGCCAGATGCTGGTCACAGACAGGTCCCCTGATGGCTGATTCGTGGCCGTAGGAATCTCCAAGTCCATTTCCCCTGCCACCGCATTCGGACCAGCTTTGTAAGGAACCCACGACGGATTCGGCGCCTTTTCCCCCCACCCGCTTGCTAAACAGCTCACCGCCGCACATGTCATCATGAC
>JAOACZ010000047.1 GCA_026417575.1 bacterium
CTCATATAGCTCCGTCACGTCTACAGTAATCCGCGCCTTCTCTCCCTCCTCTTCCCCCCTCTCTTGTCGCGCAAATAAGTCATCCTGCAGTTGCACCTCCGCCCCCCCCGCCTCCTCCTCCTCCATCAACCGCTTCAACTCCTTCTCATCCCGCACAAACCGCACTTCGTTCCCTATGCGCACCCGGTACAGCGGCAACGTACCATCCTCCCCAGCTGCCCCAAAATATTCACCTATGTCTATCCCCTTCCGCTCTAACGCCCGCACGTATTCTTCCAACTTCACTAATAAACCCAACAAATCCCGAAACTGAAGCGGTGTCAGCGGCTTCTTCTCACCCGCTAACGTACACTCCAAATCCTCAATCCCCAAATCCAATAAGTACGCATTCATCTCCGCATCCGTGTGCAAGTACCGCTCCTTATTCTTCCGCTTCACCCGATACAACGGCGGCTGGGCAATGTATACGTACCCCTTGTTGATTAACTCCGGCATCTGCCGAAACAAAAACGTCAACAGCAACGTCCGTATGTGCGACCCATCCACATCCGCATCCGTCATGATCACCACCTTGTGATACCGCGCCTTGTTCACATCAAAATCGTCCCGTCCTATCCCCGTCCCCAGCGCCGTGATGATCGTCCGTATCTCTTCGTTACTCAAAATCTTGTCCAGCCGCGCCTTCTCTATGTTCAATATCTTCCCCCGCAATGGCAAAATCGCCTGAAACCGCCGGTCCCGCCCCTGCTTCGCCGATCCCCCCGCCGAATCCCCTTCCACTAAGTATAACTCACATAACGCCGGATCCCGTTCCGAACAGTCCGCTAACTTCCCCGGCAACGATAATGTCTCCAGCGCACCCTTCCGCCGCGTCAAATCCCGCGCCTTCCGCGCCGCCTCCCGTGCCCGCGCCGCCGTCAGCACTTTCTCCACAATCCGCCGCGCTACCCCCGGATTCTCCTCTAAGTACGTCCCCAGCCCCTCATTCACTATACTCTCCACTATCCCCTGCACCTCGCTGTTCCCTAACTTCGTCTTCGTCTGCCCCTCAAATTGTGGCTCCGGTACCTTCACCGAAATTACCGCCGTTAGCCCTTCCCGTACATCATCACCTGAAATCGTCAGTTTCTCACTCCGCGCGATCGGACTGCTCCTCAGATAATTGTTGATCGTCCGCGTCAACGCAGACCGAAACCCACTGAGATGTGTGCCCCCCTCCACCGTGTTGATGTTGTTCGCAAAACTGTGCACACTCTCCGCGTACGTGTCGTTAAACTGAATCGCTACCTCCGCCTGTATCCCGTCCTTCTCTTTCGCAAAGTAGATCACTTTCTCATGCAAAACTGTCTTGTTCTTGTTCAAATACTCCACAAACGACACGATCCCCCCCTCGTACTTAAAGTGCGCCTCCTTCCCCTCCTCGCGCTCGTCCTTAATGCTGATCGACAGGCCCTTGTTTAAAAATGCTAACTCCCGAAGCCGGTTCGCCAATATGTCGTAATTAAACTCCGTCGTCTCAAAAATCTCATCGTCTGGCTTAAACGTGATCTTTGTCCCCGTCTGCTTCGACTTCCCTATCTTCTCCAACGGGCTCACCGTAACCCCACGCTCAAACTTGATCATGTACACCCCCCCGTCCCGCATCACTTCCGCTACCATGTACTCCGAGAGCGCGTTCACACATGACACACCCACCCCATGTAACCCACCTGAAACCTTGTAGCTCTGCTTGTCAAACTTACCACCCGCGTGCAGCGTCGTCAGTACCACCTCTACCGCCGGCTTATTCATCTTCTTGTGCATATCCACCGGTATCCCACGCCCATTGTCTATCACCGTCACCGAATTGTCTCGATGGATAATCACCTCAATCTTATCGCAATACCCCGCCAGCGCCTCATCCACCGAGTTATCCACCACCTCAAATACTAAATGATGCAACCCTCGGACACCTGTGTCCCCTATGTACATCGCTGGCCGCTTCCGCACCGCCTCCGCCCCTTCCAGCACCGTAATCGTTGTCGCATCGTACTTTTGCGCAGTCATACCCGTCCTTCGTCATTCATCTTGTAGTCGTGAAACCCTTACTCCACTGGATATCCTTATTCCTAGCCCGAAATTATACAAAAAACGCTCAAAAGTGTCAAGCCTATCCCCTCCTCCCCCAACCTCCCCACTCGCCTCCCTTTATCCACCGCCTCCACCATCCCCCTCTTCACCACAGTTTACACTCTCTATTACCATATCTTGCCATGGACATCTGCTGTCCTCGCACATCTTGTATCTCCCTCGCCTCATCCCTAGGCAACCTCCACCTTTTTTCCACATCTTATCCACACCAACCGCCTTCCCTACAACTCGCCTCTCCCTTACCCGCGCATAAAGCTTAAAGTCCTTTATGTGCCTTTCTATCCTCCTCCCCACGATTTTGTTATAATAATCCATCATGAACACGCGTTTTTTCATTCGCTCTCTCCATAAGGCGGTAACACCTTCCCTTCTATTCTTCGCGTCCTTTACCCCCCTTATTTTTGCAGCAACTAATCAACTATCTCCAGATACCCTGAAACCAACCAATGCTACTCCATCACTTTCAACTGTTGAGCCCCCCTTGCGCCGCTTCGGGGGCATTGAAACGTACGTGGAGCGCGAAGGGTGGCAATCCGGCGTGGGCCTCCGCGGCATGGAACATTACGTCCAGCGTCTCGCCAACCACCTAAACAAAAATATCCCTGGCTTAATTGCCGGCGTCGCCGGCGGCAAACGCGGCATCCTCCTCATCGCTACCTACCGCGGCCGCCGCAATTTCTATCGCGCCCGCGAAAATACTGAGCAGTTTCTTAAAGCTATCGTCGACGATCTCGCCACTCGCCTCCCTGAACCGGTCGCACCACAGGTTGTCGTCCGCTACGAAGGAACCGACATCATCGTCGCTATGCGCGTTCGTGGGAAAGTGCACGTCAAATTCCTTGAATAAGGCCAGCCCTCATGAGCATCCACAACATCCATATCGCGTTCATCGGCGCCGGTAATATGGCAGAAGCGCTGATCAAAGGTCTCCTCGACGCACATATCACTTCTTCCGACAAACTTATCGCCGCAGATGTCAACCACGCTCGCCTCACCTGGCTCGCCGAAGAGTACGCTATCACCCCCGCACTCTCAAACACCGACGCGGTCGGTCGTGCCGAAATGATCGTCTTGGCTGTAAAACCACAGCACATTCTCCAAGTCCTCGCCGAGTGCGCACCCTCCGCGCGGACCACCCAGACCTTCGTGTCGATCGCCGCCGGTATCACACTCTCCCGCCTCGAAGCTGCCCTCCCTCCCCGCACCGCAGTCATACGTGCCATGCCCAACACCCCTGCTCTTGTTCAGCGTGGCGTCACCGCCATCGCTCGCGGCACCTATGCCCACGACACGGATTTCCATCGCGCGCGCGACCTCTTCCTCGCAGTCGGCAAAGTACTCGAACTCCCTGAATCCTTAATGGACGCCGTCACCGCCGTCAGTGGCTCCGGACCCGCTTATGTCTTCTATCTCATGGAAGCTATGATCGCTGCTGCAACAACTCATGGCCTCTCTCTAACCGACGCCCATACCTTAGTCGTCGAAACTGTTCGCGGCGCTGGCGAGCTCGCCGCACGCTTCCACGAAGACCCTCGCGAGCTCCGCCGCCGTGTCACCTCCCCAGGCGGTACAACCGAGGCCGCTATCCGTGCCCTTGATGCCCGCAAGGTAAAAGACGCCCTGGTCGCAGCTATCGCTGCAGCTGCCAATCGTAGTCGCGAGCTCGGCGCATGACTGCCCCGAAAATGTTTACACTCCGCATCCTTCCCGATCAGCGGACCCTTCAGGCGCCCGCTCACGCGCACCTGCACGAGGCGCTCGATCAACACGGCATCTCCCTCACCGCTCACTGCGACGGCATGGGCCTCTGTGGCAAGTGCTGCGTCCGCATCACCTATGCCGATGGCCGCACTCCTGACCCTACCCCCGCTGACCTCCGGGCCCTCTCCCCGGATCAACTCGCCCGCGGCCTGCGTCTCGCCTGCATGTGGCGCGTCTCCGCCGATGCCGTCATCGAGATCCCTCCCACCTCCCGCATCGGCCAGCTTCGCATCCTCTCAGATTCTCTCACTAACACCCCCCCCTCCCCCCTTCCCCCCCCCCCCCGCCCC
>JAOACZ010000111.1 GCA_026417575.1 bacterium
CCTGGCAGAACCGCACAAACTCTCTCCCCTCCCTCTCTGTCGCCGTCTGGGATTATCACCGCGCAAAATTCGTCCGCCTCGTCCGCGCACGCTCCTTCGATGGTACCGGCCGCCTCCCGGTCGGCACCCTCTCTCCTAACATGTTTTCCAACGGCTCCCTCCGCATCCGCATCCACACCCACTCGCGTCTCGCCCCCCACGCCGCCTCCCTCTGGCTCGAAGGTATCTACCTCCACCCACTCACACCCCACCACTTGGTCAACATCCATACTGCACCCACACACGCCTTGCTGCCCTTCTGTCACCACGACCCTACCTCGCTCGTTCGCGCTATACAAGCTATCCCGCCTGGCGGCTTCTCCTCCTTCTCTCAACTCCTCCTCTCCTCCCCCGACATCGCCGACTGCACCCCCAATAACCGCTCAGCTCTCAGCCTTCATTCCGACGTGTTTGACATCCACTTGGAAGTAGAAATCCTTCGCAAAACCGGTCACAAACAACAAGTCCTTGCTCGTACTTACGCCCATCGCCGCATCGACCGTTCGCTCCTGCGGCTCAATCCTCTCGCCCGCCCGCTCGTCTCACACGCACCGTAGCTCTTCTCACGCGTCAGCCGGCCTCTCCCAAATTTTGCCTCCTCACATTCGGCATCTGCGTAGTCCCTGAGCTCTCTCCGTGCAAATTGCTGCCACACCCTGCCCTCGTTAAGCTCGCCCAACTCATACCACACTTTCTGTCGTCTGCAAACGACCAAAAATGTCGTCTGCCCCCCGCCCTCAGCCACGCCCAAACACATTGGTGAACTTACTCCCTCACTGCCTCAAGCAACGTCGAAAAATCCACGTACTCACTAAATAACTGGCTAATCGCCTCCATTTTTTCCGGATTATCCGGCTGGAGCTTCGCTACCATGCGCGAAAGATGACTCGTCGCCTCGTACGCGGGCATATCGCTCAAAATCACCGGCACCCGCGCGTGCTGCAACATCTTCACAATATGGGGTTTCGGTGCTATTCCGTCCGTCAACACGATCCCACACACATTCGCTCGCAACGCCCACATGGCCGGCTCCTCCCCGGCACACGCTACAAGAAATTCTGACTGATCCCCCGTGGCTACCACCAGCGTGCTCGGCAGCAGTGTCCGCACACTCTCCAACGAAAAATGACTCAACAGCGTCACGTGCGCGTACAATGTCGCATCTCGCTCCACGCACGAAATAAATGTCCCCGCGATCGCCCGGCATACCTCCCGCAACGTCGGCTGGCTCAACAACGGTACATACGGTACAACCCCCACCACTTTAATCCCGTGCCACGCCAGTGCCCGACTCGTGTACTCCCGCACTTCCTCACATCTCTCCTTTGCCACCTTGTTCAAAATCACTCCCGCTATCCGCACCCCGTGCTGGCGAAACAACGCAGCATTCAGCAAGATTTCATCCACTGGCCGCCCAATCCCGCCTCCACTCACTAATACCACCGGGCTCCCCAAAAGTTCCGCCACGCGTGCATTTGACAAATCAAACACCGCACCCACACCCGCGTGTCCCGTGCCCTCAATCAACACAAATGTTTTCCCGTCCGCGATCACCGCAAACGCCTCTTTCACTTGTGCCGCCAGGCGCTCGGGTTCACGCTGCCGAATGTATTCACGTGTGAATCCACTCGGCACCGTCACCGGACTCATGTATTGCGCTGCATCGCTTAACCCCAAAACACGCCGAATGAGCCATACGTCCTTGTCAACTTTCGTCCCGTCGTCTAACTCCACGTACCTTTGCCCCACCGGCTTAATAAATCCCACACGCGGTTGCTGCGCCATTAACTGCATCAGCAAGCCTACCGCTGTCGTCGTCTTCCCATCATCCTGTCGCGTCGCCGCGACAAATATACGCGGCGGTGTCTTCACCTAGCCTCCCCTACCTGATTAGTCATCTGCGCCCCGTCCCCTGCACCTGCTCCACTCCCGCAGTGGAAACACCTATCTGCATACGTAACGCACGCACCGCTGCCTCCTGCGCCGCCACCGCTGAGCGTGCCTCTTCTACTTCTTTGCGCAGCCGCGCCACACGCTCGCGCGTTGCTCGTCGCTCCCACACTAACCAACTCCCGTAGCTCAGAACCAGCACTGCAACCACAGCTAGTCCTGTCATCACCTGCCCACCCTTCATCAATCACCCACCTCTTCGCTCATGCGCCCCCTCACCACGCAACGCTACAGCTCGCTCCGCTGCCGCGCTGTCTTTCAATCCCGTGCCCGTAATTAATACCGCCGCCGTCTCGCGCGCACTAATCAAGCCACGCGCTCGCGCTACTCGCACACCCGCCCACCCCGCCGCCCCCGCCGGCTCCGCGTACACTCCCGCCCCACGCCCTAATTCCCTCATCGCCATCAAAATCTCCTCGTCGCTCACACACACCGCATAGCCCCCACTCCCCCGTACCGCCTTCACCGCCCATTCCGCATGCATTGGATGCGGTGTAGCTATATAAACTGCCTGCACATCCGGATCTTCAAGAAGAGCTTGGTAGTTTCCGTAACGACGAGGTACGTTATATTCGTCGCCGAACTTATCAGCCGCTTCTTGCGTGCGACTGGCAACTGCCAAGAGTTCTCCGGTTCTAGAATCTGCTAGTGCTTTGGTAAAGGCTCCGGCAATTCTGCCGGTGCTTATTACTCCCC
>JAOACZ010000127.1 GCA_026417575.1 bacterium
AGCATAGTTCCACACCTCAATATCGAGGGCAGCGTTGTCGTTTTCTTCCAAAAACTCTGTGGTGCTGATGGAATCGCTTAAGCCGAAGATATACAAATGATAGCGGCCCGGCACGGAAATGCGCTGGCGCCAGGTCCATTCCCCTTTTTGCTCTGGGCGCCGGGCGTAGCACAATCCACTCGCATAGCCGGGACCGATCGTGAAGACATCTCCCACCGACGGCGAGAGCAATTTGCGCCCCGGCGCAGACCGCACTTGAGCACGCATGCCCGGCGCGCCGAGGTCCAACGTGCTGCGAGTGTTACCGTAGACTGGGTACATCTCGCCGCGCAGGTTGCCCGTCATGAACCGCACGGTATGGAACCGCCACTGGTTGACTTCCCAGGAAGCGTTCGCCGCGCTGATGCTTCCTTGCCGCACACCGGCGACCGTGTACACCGCGGCCTGCCAGCCATTGCGTTCGGCATGCTCATCGCACGCTTCCAGCCGGATTGCCGACGCGCCAAACACACTTGCCAACCCACCCAGCGTGTCCCGCTCGCCCACGGCGCTGCCCCCTTCCCCCACATTCTCAAAATCCCGCCCTCTGCGCACGCGCTGCACTTCACCCACACTCACGTAGGGCCCATCTTTCACCTCCACCGCAGCGCGTCGTCGCCCGCGGACGGCCTCATTTGCTGCCAGCTCCGGCCGCCCATTGATGCTCGGCTTGCGCCGCACTACCCAGTTGTAGTGCGTCGGGTCGGTCTTCTCCGCACTCTGTCCGTACCACTGATCAGGTTCCTTCTCGAGATACGCATACGTCACCGTCCGTGCCACCACCTGCTTGTACTCATTCTTGAGCGTCATCGAGACAATGCCCCCTTTGGCCGGCATGCCCAATAACATGATCCGATTCACCCCTGGCGACTCACCACGGAAGCCACGCGGTTCGTAGTGCTCGTGGGCTATCGGATACGTCGCATTGACGTCTATATCGAAGTACTTACTCCCATTACCCGTCACAACATAGCGGCAGCCATTCGCGCAGCCACGTCGCCCTTCCGGCTCCACAGTATTGAGAAACTCTACGACCTCACCTTTAAACTGATCGCGCCGAAAGTTTTCCACCCCTTTCACAAACACACGCACGTCGTACATGCCACCGCCCTGATGGATACTCTGCGCGCGGTCAATCTCATATTGCACCCCCCACGAGGAGTTGGGAATTTCCCACACCGGCACATACTGACTGGCGGCACGGCCCCAGTTCTCGCTCGGCGTCTTCGCGCCAAATTCAGCGTTGAACAGTTTGATGTTATTGACGAGGTAAAAATAGCCGTTCGGCAGAATCACAGGATTAGGATCCGCTGCTCCTCCCGGATTGAGCGAGTACCCTTTTCCATAATCAATCATCCCAATATCATTCGCCACCGAACCAGTGTTGAACGTCAACGTCCAGCCCCGCAAGGAGAGGGGGCGGGCACTCACATTAATCAGCTCTATCACCTCCGGGCGCACGAACGTCAGCCCCCATGGCGCGCACCACCCGCTGTATTGCAGTTTGTCCGGATCGTACACCGCATCACTGCCGGACGAGTAGAAAATATCCAGCGTACCGCGGCGACTGCTCCGCACCGGCTGATACTCCGAGCTGCGCTCACCACCGTAATATAACTTGTGATCACGTGGGCGCCGATCATCCTGTTCTAACTCATTCCACGGTGCAAACCCCGCACGCGCTACCTTATCAAGTTGCCGATGATTGGACCAATTGTTGACCACGGGCAGGTAATACACGCTCGGCTGCAATCTTTGCACCGTAATCATCAGCGGCATGCGCGGCCACGCCCCCTCTGGCCCACTCGCCCCAGTCCACCCTCCTATCACCGCGCGCGCTAACTTGCCCTCCGGTACTGTCAATGGCCCGCCCTGCACGACCAATTCGCCATCCGGTGTGCTCAAACTAATCTTGCGCGTTTGCACGTTGACAACACCAGACCGATAACCGTTCGAATTCGAAAATCCTACGCACAAATAGAGGTTCCGGAAAAAATTCGCCGGGAAGCGAAACGACGTGTATGTCGCTACCGTCGCCCCCATCGTCCGGCGTACCCGCAGCGAAGGATAGGCCCCGGCATCGCGATTGGCAACATAGGCGTTGAACCCGCGCCGCCGTGTCGCCGACATGATGTCCTCACTTTTGATGCTCCCATCAGGGTTGAATTCCTTCGCCGGGCCGTACAGCCTCACGCGGTTTCCTTGCACTTCTACGTCCCATGCCGCGCCCTCGCTAATCGTGCTGAAATTACTGTTGAATTGCCGCCAATCGCGCCCCACTTCACCCGCTACGCGCGCATTGAAAAGCACATCATAACTCGGCACCACAAAGTCTTCCCGGCTCGGATCCACACCGTTCACAACGCCTGGCGCCGTGTTCCGCGCCACTGTCCCATCATTGGCCAGTAGTTCGTTGAAATTTACTGCCTCGACCCCGTACTGCGCACCGATAGTGGACAACACGTGGTTTTGATCGCGATAATCCACCAAGTTGACGGCGAGTTGGTCTAACCCCCGCTGCGTGCCAGCCAGCGGCGTGCGCATGTTCGCCCGCCCGATCAACCGCCGCGCTTGCCGCGGATTCACCACATTCACATCTGCCGGATCCTCGTCTGGGAGCGTCGCCGACCCCGGCATGTCCATGGAATACAGTG
>JAOACZ010000168.1 GCA_026417575.1 bacterium
GGGCTACTGGTGCGCGAGGGGTACCAGGTCACAGGCATCGCGATGTGTTTTAGCCTTTCATCGCAGGATGATAGGCATCCGACATGTTGTGGGCGGGAAAGCATTGCTGACGCGCAGCAGGTAGCGCACCAGCTGGGCATACCACACTTTGTCTTGTCGTTTCGAGATGCGTTAGAAGAGTATGTGATTAGTGATTTTTGTCGGGAATACGTGCGGGGACGAACGCCGAATCCCTGCGTGCGGTGCAATCAGTTTTTGAAGTTTGGTCTTTTGCTGGAGAAAGCGCGGGCGCTAGGATACGATTTTTTGGCGACGGGGCATTATGCCCAAGTAGCAGAGGGTAAAGACAGTCTTTTTCATCTTCTGAGGGGCGTGGATCGGCAGAAAGACCAGTCGTACTTTTTGTATCGCTTGACACAACGGCAGCTGGGGCGCGTCTTGTTTCCATTGGGCCGGCTAAAGAAAGGGGAGGTACGCGAGTTAGCCGCGGCGTGGGGGTTGTCGGTAGCGGGGAAAGCGGAGAGCCAGGAGATATGTTTCGTACCGGAAAATGATTATCGGGCCTTTTTACGGGGGCGTATGCCGGATGCGCGCACGTTGCAGCCTGGAGAGATCGTGGACGTGACAGGGAAGGTGCTTGGGACGCACGAGGGGGCGGCGTTGTACACAGTGGGGCAGCGGGCGGGGCTGGGGATAGCGCACAAGCATGCGTTGTACGTGGTAAGAATTGATGCGGCGCGGAACCGGGTAATTGTGGGCGCGCGTACAGATGCAGAGCGGCGCAGCTTTTGCGTGGAAGACGTAACGTGGTGTGCAGAGCCCCTAAAGGGCATGGCGGAGTGTGTGGTGAAGGTGCGCTACAATCACGGGGGGGCGCGCGCGCGGATCATTGCACAGGGCGGGGTGGCTATGGTGGAGTGCAATGAGCCTGTGTTTGCGGTAACGCCGGGGCAATCGGCGGTATTTTATCATGACGAAGAAGTGGTTGGAGGCGGGATCATTAGCTCGGATTGAAGCGTGCGATAGTGAAATGGAATGTATGAGGATGAGACACTTTTTGATCAATCTTTGCTGCCGATTGAGTGCCATCGTGGTTGTGGGCGGGGTGGTAACGCAGCTTGGGCGGGGAGCGGAATTGATTGTGGCGAAGTCGGGCGGAATGTATGCGAGTATTCAGGCAGCGCTTGATGCTGCACAGCCAGGAGATACGGTGACGGTACGGGTGGGGACATACGACGAGCGCTTAATATTTCCGCGGAGTGGAAACAGCACGAATGGACCAATTGTGGTGCGTGCGTTCCCTGGCGAGCGCGTGATATTGAATGGGCGGAATCAAAGTAGCAGCAGTCGCCCCCACATGATTTTGGGGTATCACGTCTCGTACGTGGAGGTGCACGGGTTCCACATTTGTAGCAATAGAGCCTCAGCGACATACGGAGGTTCAGGAATCATGTTTGAGGGGGGTGGTCCACATCTCCGCATCATCAGCAACACAATCTACTGGATACGCGGGACACATGGTATGGGGATCACGATTTATGGGACAACGGCGGTGCCCTATTCGAACATAGTGATTGCGTACAACATGATCCGAGACTGTGAGCCCGCCACGAGCGAGGCGCTCACGCTGAATGGGAATGTGGTGGATTTTTGGATTATCAGCAACTATGTGCATGACGTGAACAACATTGGCATTTGTATGATTGGGGGTGAAAGCGACATTCATCCAACACGTGGGGCGCGGCACGGAGTATGCGTGGGGAATCGTGTCGTACGGGCGCGCTCGAGCTACGGGGGCGGGTACGCCGCAGGAATTTATTCCGATGGGGCCCAGAACGTCGTACTCGAGCGCAATGTCGTCACGGAGTGCGACATTGGGATGGAGCTGGGCGCTGAAAACGCCGGATGGCTTTCAAGCAACGTGATTGCACGAAACAATTTGCTTTACCTCAACGATAAGATCGGGCTGGCGATCGGCGGCTATGATCGCGAACGTGGTCGGGTCATTCATTGTCAGATTATGAATAACACGCTCGCACGGAACAATATACGTGGGCTAGGCGCGAACGACTTTCATGGTGAGATTGTGATCTCATACGCGGCGTCAAATCGCTTCGAGAATAATCTGATTATTGTGAGTGAACAGGGCGACCGGCGCGCGTTGTACGACATTGCAGAAGGTAACGTGCACAACCGCCTGAACTACAACCTGTATCACGCCAATGCGGCGCCGGGGACGGTGATGTATTATTGGAACGGCGCGGCATACCAAGGCTTTGTGGCGTACACAAATGCAACCGAGACGGGGGATCGCAATTCGTTGTACGCAGATCCGCAGTGCGTAGCGCCGGCAGCCGGTGATTTTCGTTTGCGGGAGACCTCGCCGGCGGTTGATCGTGGAAATCCCGCCTATCTACCGGACGCAGGGGTATTGGATTTGGACGGGGTCGCGCGGGTGTATGGCGGGTGCGTCGACATCGGTGCGTATGAATTTGTACCCGAACCATTAAATGGCTTGGTGGTGGTATTCGGCGAACTGGTGCGCCGGCGTCGCAATCTGCTTTAGGGTGAGGGAACGGGCGTTGGCGGGCAACTGAGAGCGGCGCGACATAGTTCATAGAGACTACGGACTTGTACGTTCGCGGAGGAGTAGGCTTCCTCGGCCAGTTCGTCGCGCACGGGTACCAGTCGCACGACGCGTTCTTCCCGCGGGAGGAGGTGGAAGAAATTGTCGGAGAATTGTAGGCTTGGGTCGTTGCAGGAAAGACACACGTAGGCGGCAAAACGCGTGGCACGCACACGCACCTCGCGACCCGCATGATGCAGCTGTAGTTGGGGATCACGTAATTGTGCATCCCGAAAAGAGCTGAAGGGCATAACACGGCGTGTCACGCCATGGCGATCACGCCATTCGCAAACAAGATAGCACTGGTGCGGCCGAAGAGTGCCAAGCAGTTCGGCCACTGGAGCTGACCAGACATGGGTGGCATCGCCAGGAGAAACGAGTGCGCGAAGTGCACCGCGAGTAATCACACGTCCTGCGTACGTGCGCACTGCCCAGGTGAGACGGCCACGTCGTGACTGGAGATGATCGTTGACGAGCGTGACATGGACACTTTCATTTTCGCAGTACGGGCTGAGCAGAAGAGGCGCAAAGAACTCACGCGCAGCGTAGTGTAAGGCTTTCCAACGTCCAAAATAGTCAATGCTGGACCAGCTTGCAACAGGCCAATTATCATTCAGCTGCCAGTAGAGCGCACCCATGCATTGGCAGTCCTTGCGGTGACGGCGCCAGTGCTCCACGCCGATGCGTACAGCCTCAGCTTGGACTACTTGGCTAAGCATCAACTGATCTGGGAAATGCTGGGGCAACGTGTAGCGCGCCGAGATTGTTTCGACGATACGGCGGTTGCCATGCTCTCCGCTGCGTTGGTGGAAGCGCATGATGGGCGAGTCAAGCGTTCGGTCCTCTGGGAGGGTGTAGCGTGCGACGGTGTGCGAGTCTGGAAACGACTGGAAACCGAACTCTGACATGAAGCGATCAGTGCGGGACAAGTAGGCCTCGAAGGGCTGGTCGCCGTGCCACACGCCCCAGTAATGGGTGTCACCGCAATCTTGGCGGTGTGGATTAAGGGAGCGAGGGGAATGGGGTGAGCTCGGCCAGTACGAGCGCGAGGGGTCACCTAGGTTGACCACGCCGCGGAGATACTCGTTGTAGAGAAAATCATACTCGCGCCGGCAGGCTTCGTCTGCGTTGCGCCAGATCAGAGTTTCTTCACATTCGTTATTTCCACACCACAGAGCAACGCAAGCATGGTGGCGCAAGCGAGCCACGGCGTCGCGCACTTCGCAGCCAACCGATTCTAGGAATTCACGATATGTGGGCACGAGGGTGCAGGCTGTCATGAGATCTTGCCAAACCATTAGGCCGAACTCGTCACATAGGTCGTAAAAGATGTCGTTTTCATAGATTCCCCCACCCCAGACGCGGATCGTGTTCATGTGTGCAGCACGCGCGGCGTGAAGAAGGCGGCGATAATCAGCGGGGGTGAGACGCGAAAGAATCGCATCAGCGGGGATCCAGTTGGCGCCTTTAGCGAAGACGGGTACGCCGTTCACGCGGAAGTAGAAGGACTGACCGAAGCGGTCAGGTTCTTGAACAAGTTCGATGCGGCGGATGCCGATGTAGTGATGACAGTGGGAGACCAGGTTTCCATTGGTGATAAGGCGCGCGTTGAAAAGGTAACGGGACTGAGTACCCAAGCCGTTGGGCCACCATAGTGCAGGGGAGGGAATGTGGAACGCGAAGTACGCTGTGTCGGCATGCTCGGGGAGAGGCAGTGTAAGTTCCTGCGTAGCGCCGTTGGGAGCAAGCAAAGAGACATGCACACTGCAGGCGCACGGCGCGGCGCGGACAATCCGCACGCCACCCTCGATGCGTGCCGCGTGTGTGTCAACGTGGGTGGTTGCGTGCCAGACTTCCGCCAGACGGGCAGTTGTCCAACCTTCTAAGCGAACTTCTTTCCAAATACCGGAGAGCGGAAGAGTAATACCCCAATCCCACCCGAAAGAGCACGCCATTTTGCGGAGATGGCGGCGCGGGTCAAGTGGAATGCGAAGTACAGGTGACGTATCTTTGAGGCGGCTCTCGCGCTGGGCACAGACACGTACGGGGCTGTGCAGCACGACACGCAGTTCGTTGCCCTCACGGCGCAGGAACTCTCTCACAGGGAAGCGCCAGGTGCGAAACATGTTGTCAACGTAAGCGAGCTTGACATCGTTTAACCAGACCTCAGCTACGGTGTCTATGCCATCGAAAACAAGCTGCACCTGAGCGCATGCGAGGAGCTTATCGTCGGTATCAAAGGTGCAGCAGTACGTGTAATCGCGATCACACCATGGCTGCCAGATCTTTTCGTTATCGCGGAAGAAGGGATCAGGTAAGAGTCCCGCGTCATGCAGATCGTGCTGCACGTAGCCAGGGACACGCGCAGGTAAAGTGCGACCCGCGCCAGCCCAGGTCACGTGCCATCCCGCATTAAGGGGCCTCATCACCTCTGCAGCGCCGTGATAGTACATCTGTCAGTCTCCTATGGTCTATGCGCAGTGGTCAACCAGGTACACACTGCATTTTCACGTGTAAACTCTACCATTTTGCTGGCTCGTTATCAATAGTGTCACGCTTGTCCAAGGCGGTTACGAGAACAACCAGGTGTTGATGACTTGTCCAAATTAACCGCGTATGCATGAACGATGGCAAAACGCCCTCCTTGGTACGATAAGAGCTCTTAAATCGGGGCGAAAAGCGCGTGTGCTGGTGTGAAAGTAGGCGGTTCGCTACGACGTAACCGCCGGTCAACGTAGCACCTCACGGCCGTTCAAAGCTAGTCGTCGGATCAGAGGGTTTCACAGCGCTTGTTTTTTCCGAGCCGTATGGTTACAATGCGTGCGTATGCCTATGTTGGTCCATTTTGGCGCCGGGAATATCGGTCGTTCTCTTGTTGCACCTTTGTTTCGCGCGGCAGGATACGAGGTGCTGTGCATTGACACGGCTGACGAGGTTGTGGCCGCTTTAAACGCGCGCGACAGCTATCGCGTCGTCATAAAAGACACCCTCCCAGTGGGTGTGCCAAATGTGATCGAGGTGACCGGGGTGCGTGCACTCCATGGGTCGGACACAACTGCAGTGGCTGCCGCGGTGGCGAACGCTGACTTGTGCAGCACGGCGGTTGGACCTGCTGCCTTACCCTCGGTGGCGCGAAGTCTAGCAGCTGGGATTGTGCGCCGCACAGCACCGTTGAATGTCATATTGTGCGAGAACGTACGGCATGGGGCTACGCTCATGCGCAGGTCTCTGCAGACATACTTGGATGCGTCGGCGCTCGCACAGGTGGGTCTGGTTGAGACGAGTATCGGCAAGATGGTACCGATCATGCCTGCGGATGTGCGCGCGCGTGATCCTTTAGAGGTGTGGGCGGAAGCGTACAATGAAATTATCGCAGACGCCGACGGCTTTATTGGCCGGCCACCAGAGGTCCCAGGGCTAGTGCTCAAACATCACTTTGCTGCGTATGTTGACCGAAAACTCTTTGTGCATAACCTAGGACACGCGGCGACCGCGTACTTTGGTTTTCTTGCAGGTGCAAGGTACATATGGGAGGCGATCGAAGTTCCGCACGTGCGCGCACGTGTAGAAGAAGCGATGAAGGTTAGTGCGCGTGCCTTGCACGCGCAGTACCATTATGAGCTTGCGTGGGAGGAGCTTCAGAATTACCTGGATGACTTGCTTCGGCGTTTTGCTAACCGAGCCCTGGGAGACACCGTTTTCCGTGTGGGTCGGGATCTGCCGCGCAAGTTAGCGCCGGATGATCGCTGCGTCGGCGCAGTGCGCCTGGTATGCGCTCATGGCGGTGATCCCGCCCCTCTTTGTGCGGTCATTGCCGCAGCGCTGCACTTTGCCGCTCGCGACGAAAACGGGCAGCTTTTTCCTCCTGATCATGCTTTTCACGCAGACTTTCGCGCGCACGGGCTTGTCCGCACCCTCCAATCTGTCGCTGGGCTTGATCCTGCCCGCGATGCACACCTACTGACTTTGATTGAAACGTTCTACCATGCGTTGCGTAACCCACAGTAACTGCATCTCTCACCGGCGCAAAAGCGTTGACAAGAGAAACAACGCCATGGCACACAACACAATGGTTGCTCCAGTTGCTGTGGATAGGTAGTACGACACAATCACGCCGCTTACGCCCGCGGTCACACTAATCACGACAGCCAGCCAAACGTACGACACGGCACTGCGCGCCAAGTTGCGTGCGGAAGCTGCCGGTAGGATGATCAGTGAATTGATGACCAAAAGCCCCATCCATGCAATGCTTAAGGTCACGCTGATGGCCACAAGGGTACTAAACAGCACATCCGTCGCCCAGACACGCACGCCACGACTAGCAGCCAAGGGCCGGTGCAGCGTCATCACCACAATGTGATTGTACTTCCATCCTAATGACAGTAATACTGCAAATGTCAGCAGGGCACTCCAATACAAATCAGTGGGTGTGATTGTCAAGATATCGCCAACGAGATAGCGCGTATAGCGCTGAAACCCGCCCTGGCGCGAGAGAATGACGACACCCAGCGCCACAGTGAAGGATACCATCAGTCCAATCAAGGCGTCTCCCGGCGCCAGTTGCAAATAGCGAAGCCAAGCAAGGGCAACTGCGAGGACAATTGCACACAGCAACATCGCCCAGAGCGGTTGCTCCAGCCCGGCCAGGACACCAACTGCAATCCCTGTCAGCGCGGAATGTCCGATAGCGTCTGCAAAGAAGGCCATCTGGCTGTTAATCACGAGACAACCTAAGATGGCAAACAGAGGTGCTAACAGGATGATCGCACACAGCGCCCGTTGCATGAACTCATATTGCAACCAGTCAAGCGGAAGTCGTTCAACCAGGGTGTGAATCATTTAGTCAGCGGGCGGTGCAATAACGCCAAAGGTAGAGCGGACAATCGGGTGGGCTAGCACTTCACGAGGCGTGCCTTCGCAGACGATGGTACGGTACAAGAATGCCATGCGTGTCGAGATGTGGGCTGCCTCGCTTAAGTTGTGGGAGACCATTATGACAGCCATGTGCCGCTGCGCCCGTAGGCTTGCCACGGTGCGATAAAACGCGACGACACCTGCGTGGTCAACCGAGGCCAGTGGTTCATCAAGAAGCAAGATGTCTGGCATAGGTGTTAGTGCGAACGCAAGCATGACGCGGTGTAACTCGCCGCCGGAAAGGAGACCGAGTCGACAATCCGCCAAATGTTCTGCTTCCACCAGCGCGAGGTGGCGGCGGGCGAGTGCACACACGTGCTGGCTCACTCCCAAAAACAGAGGCCGACGTGCTACTACCGCCGCAAAGAGCTCTGTCACCGTGATAGGGGATCCGCGATCGATATCAAGAGATTGTGGCACGTAGCCAATCACGGCTTTCCCCACGGAGTGCCCTGCCCGCACAGCATAAAACGCGAGTGTGCCTGTATGGGGCACCTCGCCGATCAGCGCGCGCAGCAGTGTCGTCTTCCCCGCACCGTTAGGGCCGATAATGGTCAGGAGCTCGCCACAATGCAAATGTAAATTGACGTTTTCCAAAATTGTCCGCCCTTGCAAGCGCACGCTTAGGCCTTCCACTCGTGTGCAGCACTCGCCGCAGGCAACGTAGCCAGGGGCCACTTCGACCCGATGTGGAACAGAAGAATTCGTGGGCGCCTTCATCACGTGTGCTCAGTGACAGGCGCGACAACATAAATGTAGCGCAGCAGCCCGCTGCCTGTATTGACCACATCGTGTTCGTGGTATGGCGGTAGGTACGCGGCCATAGGCGCCTGCACGCGCATGCTTGCCTTCCCAGTCAGCTCCACCCCCGCTTGTCCCTCAAGAACCAGAATTACTTCCTCGCACCCCCCTGTGGTGTGACGCCCGACGGCTTCACCCGGTCGCAGGGTGACAAGTCCTGCTCGCATGCCCGCGCTTTGGGGCCGCCCTCCTAAGATCTCTACGTACTCACCGTCCCGTGTGCTCAAGTCAATGACATGTGGATACAACCCTGGCACGCGCGAAAGTGGGCTCATGTGCCTCCTACTTCGTGGACTCTAACAGTTTACCCGTACGATGATCATAAACGTTACACTCTTCAATGTGCAGCTTGTCGCGACTGCACACAGTTAAGCGTGCATGATACTTCTGCTCTAAATTTTGCAAGACAACGATGTGTTCCCTCAAACCTTCTGCGACCAACGGGTGCACTTCGACGCGCAAATCACGCTCCGGACGATTAAGCAACACTGACTTGAGCATCCGCTGGACGTCAATGCACGCGCTGACGATGGATTTGACCGCGCCGCGCCCCTTGCAGTACGGACATTGGTCGTAGACCGAATCACTGATAGATTCTTTGACGCGTTGGCGCGTCATTTCCACTAAGCCGAATTCGCTGATGGGAAGAATTGAATTCTTGGCTTTGTCCTTCTTTAAAGCGGCCTGCAGGCGCGCCAACACCTCACGTTGATTTTGCTTATTACGCATGTCGATGAAATCAATCACCACTAACCCACCGATGTTACGCAGACGCAACTGCCGCGCAATTTCATCCGCAGCTTCTAAATTGGTGCGTGTCACGGTTTCTTCTAAATCCCCTGAGCCAGTGTGACGACCGGAATTGACATCGATCGTCACCATAGCCTCGGTTTCGTCAATCACGATATAACCACCGCACTTCAGCCATACTTTGCGCCGGAATGCGCGATCAATATCTTTCTGCACACCCCATTGTTCAAAGATGGGCACCTTGCCTTCATAGAGTTTAATGTCGCGCTGGGCGCCGGGCACCAACTGGCGTACAAACGCTTGAACGCGTTTATACTCCTCGCGTGAATTGACGACAATTTGGGCAACATCTTCTGAGAAACTATCTCGAATGGTGCGCAAGACTAAATCGAGCTCTTCGTGCAAGAGTGCGGGCACGGGTGCTTCACGTGCACGGCGCAAAATCATTTCCCATAGGTTGCACAGATACTGGGCATCATTCATAAATTGTTTTTCGGTGCAACCTTCCCCGGCCGTCCGCACAATTAGTCCGCAATTTTCTGGTAATTTCACCTGCTGTGCCAGCTGGCGCAAGCGTTTGCGTTCCTCAGGCTGGGCAATGCGTCGCGAAATGGCAATTTGCTTGTCATTCGGCAATAACACTAAAAACCGGCCAGGCAAGCTCAAGTTAGTCGTCAGCCGTACACCCTTGGTTCCCAGCGGCTCTTTGATCACCTGAACGATTACTTCCTGCCCTTCTCTGAGCAACTCATTGATGTTTCGTTGCTGACGTGGTTGGGAGGCGGGCCGCTCCTCATCTTCCTCGCTCTCAATAGCCCCTACCGCGCTTGCTTCAACGTCGTCTATATGCAGAAACCCATTTTTTTCCAGGCCGACATCCACAAACGCAGCCTGGATCCCAGGAACTATGTTGACCACCCGGCCTTTGTAGACGTTCCCTATTTGCCGTTGCGTGCCCGCTCTTTCTATGTAGTACTCTTCGAGAACTTTGTCTTCGAGAATGGCGACGCGGCGCTCTTGAACTTCTTGCGTGTCAATTAAGATTTCGCGTTCCATGTTGCTCCGAGGTGGCACCGGCTCGATAGTGGAATCCGGTGCGGGTTATTACCACGCGGCGGATGATCTCATCCGGCCACCCCGTCAGCACAGCTAGCACGTCATAAGGGCGCACGTAACACGTCGGTTGCACGGCCAGTTGCATCTGCAGCACCGGTGGTTCCCAGCGAACAGCGAAGATACCTGCGCGAAGGTCGATACAGCGAGCACCAGTTCCCCTTACACGGCTGCAGAGAATTTCGGGCTGTGCGAGCAACTCCTCAATTGCAGCTTCTGGCGATGGTGCGTCGTGTGGCCACGTACATGTGTACGTGGCGGAAGTGACCTGCGCAGCGATTGCAGGGGCCGTAGGCGAGATGATCGCCACCGCGACCAGGGCCAGCCCCGGCGGGCATTGCGCATTGACGCGCTGCTGTAGCTCGCTGGGTTGCACTGCCGCCGTGCACCGCACATCCAATTGTTCTGCCGTCCCCGCCATGCCGACCGGGCGTGGCGGGCCAAACGAAAAGAGGGGGTGGGGATGATATCCGTGGCTGTAGGCCAGCGGTACACGGGCCCGTCGAAAGGCTCGTATCATCGCCCGCATTAACTCTTTATGCGACAAAAAACGTAAGCGACCAAGAACCTCGTAGGTCACCCGATAACGATACACACTTTCGTTTTGTTTTGCCACATGATGAGACACGGTTCGACGTTCTCTAGCCAGGCGGCTCATCATGCGCCCTCCAATTCCCAACTATCCACAACGCTATACACCGGCCCGTCAGAACGCAGCTCGCTCGCGTATAACACAAGCCGATCGGCGGCGGTGTTACCAAAATCGCGCGTCGCAAAATCTGGGAGGACACGCTGAAGTGTCGGAACTCCGACTTGCCTCCGCTCATTTATCCGCGCCAGTGTGACGTGGGGGACAAATTCGCGCTCATTGCTGCAAAATCCTTGCGCCTGTAATGCGCTCTGCACAACCGCCGCAAGCTGTTTCACCTCTTGGGCGCCGTCACCCACCCCAGCCCACAATACGCGTGGCCGCTCAAGGCTCGGAAATCCCCCGATCCCTCGCAAGGTGTACGCAAACGCCGTAGTCTCTGCAGCAACAGGTGCTACAGCCGCACCAATGATGGAAACGCTCGCCAAAGGGAGGGTTCCAAAAAACCACAACGTCAGATGCAGGGCATCTTCGCGACACCAGCGGGCGCGCGGCACTGCTTCGCGCAAAAACTGCATGGCTTGGATCAGTCGTTTGCGTACCGGCTGATCGACATCAAGCGCCAAAAATAGTCGGGCTTGCTCCATGCCTGATTATAGCAACTGGTTGCTGTCAGTGTCAATTGCTGGTTCGATATGTAAGTGTCGTGGGGCAAGCTCTTTGCGTGCGCGAGCGAGCAGTTCCTCACCGCCCACGATACACACACAGGCGTGGTGGAATGCCGGGCGCAAGACGTCAGCGCTGATGCGCCGCAGGTCCTCGCCACGCGCCTCCAGTAAGCGTGTGCGGGCCCGGCGCTTTTTTTCCGGTGTCGTACCCGTGATCCAATCCGCCACCGCATTCATACATACTTCTCCACCCCGCAGGGGCCGGTCGTACCGCTTCAACGTGCCAACAATCGCTTGCTCCATCGCCTGTGGGCTTACGTCTAATTCTCGCTCGATGTAATCACACGCCCCCATAAACACCTCCAGAGTGGAGCGAATGTGGGGATCATCGCCGCTCAGCAGCGTCAACGCCTGTCCACTACGAAAATAGATAGCCGACGCACTGTAGGCGCTTCCCTGCATCCGGACGCGCTCCCAGAGATATCCGTAGCTCAGTTGCTGGCAAAGTAACCTGATCAACCCCACGTCCTCATCCGGTACCTCCACTGGCACGCTCAACGCATTCGCTGCCACGTGTGAAGCAAGGCTGATTCCCTCGAATGCGTCGAGACGAGCGAACGTGCGGACAGAGACCGGCCTAACCGGTTCTGCACAAGACTGAAAGGCTGCCAACCATTCGCGCATGTGCGCAACAGCTTGGGATCCACCAGTCATGCTCACACACATCGCACGGTGGCGCGCGACGTAGGCGCGGAGACGCTCCAGTTTCTCGATCACCTCATCGTCGCTACGTTCCATCATTGCTGCCGCATGATCAATCGCACGGACGGCTGTCAAGCCTGCCATTTGTTCGCTCAGTCCAGCCACTTCGCTGAGGCTGCGCGCGGAACGTCTGCGCGCGTACGTTATCATGCCGCTTTGCAGGCCGTCACGTGCGCACGCTCGTTGCTGCAGAACTACATCGCGCAGCCGGCGCCGATCGGCGAATTGTGCACGTAGCAGCCGCTCTTCGAACAGTTCCAACACGCGCGGTAGTTCGCGCTCGAGCGTCACCGTCATTACTTCCAACAATGGCCGCGCTCCATCACCTTCACCACGACGCCGGAGAGCGATCAAGGAGGCATTGATACCACCGCAGCATGCTGCCTCGCGTTCGGCCATTTGAGCAAAATCCCACTCCCCCGCGCCCACTTTGGTTACAGCGTTTGCGTAGACAGGCAAATATTCCCACAAGTCTTCATCCAGGCCACGCAAATCCACTTCAAGCATAAAAAACACTAAACCGTTAGTAAACGTCTCGGTGTGAAGAAGGGTAGCACTGCCCACCGTTTCCGCGTGCGTGGGCAAGAGACGCGGCTCGCGGGACACATCTGCCAAGCCGAGGCGTGGCAAGGTAGCGCGTGCTTCAGGTGGGTCTGGAGTTGTCTGCAGTTCCCTTAAGCGCTGTACTTCTTCCCGTAGCCGGGCTCGTTCTGCAGCGGTCATCTGCGCTGCGCGCTGCGCGAGCTCGGCTTTGACTCGCGTGGCTTCGCGTGTCATGTGATCACGATCCGGCACACACGTAATACAGCAGTAACGCGGATTATGAAGCAATTTTTCTGTAAGCAGGTCCTCCAAATAGCGCGGTTGGTGAGCTAGGCGTTGGCGCAAGGCCGCAACAGTCTCATCCAATTGCAGAAAATGCGTCCACGGAAGCCGGTACAACCACGCGCAGGCGGGCAAGGTTAGTAGTTCCGCCGGTGACGTGCACAACTCTGTGCGCAGGGCTAGTTCACGCTGGTACAACGCAACCTCAAGTCGTTGACTGTCAAGGCCTTCCGCAACAATGTTCTGCAACGTGCCTCGGAGTACCTCTTGAAACGCATCTGCAAGCTCTGGTTCACTCCCGCGCACGCCGACAGAAAAGGTCGCCATGGGTTGATGCGTTGCTAACCCCGTTTCTATAAGGCCCGTTCCCACGCCAGATTCAATCAGCGCACGGCGCAAAGGTGCACCCTCATGCCCAAGCAAGTAAAACTCCAGTACCTGCAGAGCAAGTGTCGTCACGACATCTTCGATGGGATGGGTGAGAAAAGCGATCACATGAGCTGTGCGCCGATTTGCCGGCTCGTGCGCACCAATAGGGTAGGTGACTTGCACCCGCTGTGCTGAGCACGAAGGCTGGGGCGGACAAATGATTGCTGACTCGCCCGTACGGCATGTTGTGAGTACCTCCTGCGCCAAAAACTGCAAATGCTCCTCCGTGAGCAAAGAACCATAAAAGAAGAATGCTGCATTACCTACGTGATAATGGCGTTCGTAGTACGCCTTGAAGCGCTCATACGTGAGCTGGAGGATAGACACTGGTTCGCCGCCAGCATCAAAAGCATAAGCGCTACCAGCAAACAAGCACCGATGCAGATGCCGAGCGATTACCTGGTCCAGCTCGGCGTAGTAGCCCTTCATTTCCTGGTAGACAACCCCATGAACCGTTAGCTCACCCTGATCATCCCATGCCAAGTGGTACCCTTCTTGTTGAAAATGTTCCTTCAACAGGCGCGGGTGAAACACCGCGTCACAGTATACCGATGCCAAGTTGTAAAAGTCTTTGCGATTGATACTTGCACAGGGATAGGTCGTGTGATCTGACCCTGTGTGCGCGTTTAGATAGGTGGCCAAACTTGTCTTTAACAACTCTGTGAATGGTTCTTTGACGGGATACTTTTCTGAGCCACACAGCACAGTGTGCTCGAGAATGTGCGGTAGTCCTGTGTCATCCACTGCTGGGGTGCGTACGACGATGGCAAACACTTGTTCTTCGTCGTCAGCGTGGAGATGCACGACACATGCGCCCGTGGCCTCATGCTGGCATACGTACATCATCATGCGCAAACGTGGCAACGGGAACGCGTGTTCGACCACAAATCCATGTACGCGCTGCCCTACCGTCAGCCGCGGTTCAACGGCAGAAAAATCTTTCATTTTTCTCTTGGTTGTTGGCTCAAAATCATGCGTTCCTGGCTAGTATCGGGTGCGACCTGCGGCAGCGCCCCTGCGAGTAGGCGCGCCCCACGCACGCACGCCCCTACACCATGCAGCAACCAGTGTCGCCCACGGTGGATGTCGCCTGCCACATGCCATATCATCACCCCGCCGAATTGCTCACTTTTCACGTAATCTATTTTTTTACTCAGCGAGAGCAGATCGTCATAACTTATGAGGGTTGCTTTCTCCTCTGAGAGCAAGTAGGGAACTTGTGCAGTCGCATCCCAGCGACGAACATAGCCATTCCCGCGAAGCAGGGCAATTTCACTGTACGTGTGGGCACGACTACGCGTAAATTTGTGTCCTACGTCGACAGCGTCGAAGCTACGCCCGTAAAAAGCCAGACCGAGAAGGATTTTTGCCCGCGGTAAACCTCGTGCGAGCCAATAAGCCATCCCGCTGCTTACGTCGCCTTCTGCCCCTCCGTAGGCCAGCAGCGGGGCGTTGTGCCCACTAACCGCACTCCAAGAACCATGATAATCGTATGTCATGACCGGAAATAGATCGACTACCTGACACAACGCTCGAACATCAATGTGTTGGCTGCCATGATGTGAACCGTTCACAGTCACACTAATCAGTGCGGCTGTGCCGAGACAATCGCGCAGCTCGTGTACTAGTCGTACTAAATTTGTGCCGTCCTCCGCGTCGCGAGGAAATTCCCAGTTGATCTCCACTCCGTCGTACCGATGGGTGACAACAAGTCCTCTTACAGCACGTACCAGCATCGCCCGCAGAGCGTCATTGGAAGTCACGTGGCGAAAGCTAGCTGAGTTCTCCCCGCCGCCGCCCACGCATAACAAGGCTTTACATTTCTTCGCATGTGCTTCTTGGACCAGCGAAGTGGGATTAAACAAACGCGGGATGTGCAGGCTCCCATCAGGCCGCGGCCAGACGAACGCATGGCTTACGTGCGTCAGCTCTTCGAACGCTATCATTGCCGGCGGCGATGTTGAACTGGCCCAGTAAGGGTAATACCCATACACAAGATAGTCGCCGACGCGTGGTCGCGCAGGGCATGCTACAACGCGTGTCTCACGTCCTCGCAAGCGCACATACGCGTATGTAGCGCATGTGGCCGCGACAACGCTGCTAACGATAACGCCTAGGATCAGCGCGTGTTTCCCCCTTGCAGAACGAGTTGATGACTGAGCTGTTATCGCTATCTTGTGCCTGTTCATACCATGTACACTATATCACATCACGCGCGACCTGTAAATCCTGCCTGGTAGCTGCCCAGGCACAGAAAGCGCATGGCTGCATATCCTCTTTCCTCCTCCTAAGATCCTGAGGATGAGACGTGACAGGAAACTTCACACGATGCGCAACGAACTATCATTCGCACTGCCCGGCCGCGAGGCGTTCCTTAAGCCGGCGAGCCTATTCACCGCCTACGGAGCTTGTGTACAGCACTACCGCCTTTGCTCTGTCCCGGGCGAGGCAGAGAAGAATGCGAGGTCTACTTCTGTCCACGCAGCATCTGTTCCTGTGCAAGCCGTGCTGCGGTGGCTGCGCGTTGTGCGCGCGTCGCTAGCCGCGTTTTACGTTGCGCTCGCGCTTTCAATTTGCGCTGCACGGAAGATGGTAATTTTTCGTGCCCCCAGACTTTTTTCCCGCCGTGCAGTTGACGAAACGCCTCGCGCCAGGCGTGCAGCTCTACGGCGCTTAGCGTCGGCATGTTTTCTCGCCCGCGGCGGTCAGGCACCCGCGGCACGCTCACACATGGCAGTTGATACCAATACGCAACCGTGATAATATCTGCCGTCAGGCAGTTGGCATGGCCAACTTCTATGCTGCCGCGGAGAGAACGCTCAAAACAGATTGGATCCTCAATGTGAAAGCGATAGCAGTGCGTTCGCCCCAGCCAACCGGTTTGACCCTCGTTGATCCGCGCGTAGCCAAAATACGGATGAACGTAGATCTCCTTTGGGCACCATGCACTGTTGAAATAGTCCTCTGTGCCTGTACCGTGCAGCGACGGAGGCCATTTTTCCCCGTCGACAAACCACATGTCGTCTCCCTCGCCGTACCACATCGGCGTCGGGCAATCTACGTAATAATTGATCCCCACGTAGTGACCTCGCCCACGCGTATCAATGATGAGATGATTCCATCGGTCGCTTAAATTTCGCGCAGAGTCAGCAAAAAGAGCGTTCCATTCATTCTCCACACTCGCAGCAGGCCAGTGTAACGTCCGGCGCCAACAAGCGTGAAAACGAGCGTGCTCGTCAACGTTGGCACACTCCTCGTAATCTACATAGTAGTAAAACGCCTTGCACGCCTTATCGGAATCGTTCCAGACCTCAATCCGCGCCCCCGCGGCAAACGGCATCGGGAAGTAGCAATTAAGTGCTTTCCCGCGCGAGGGCGCAGCACAAAGTGGCAGTGCGGCATAGTTGTACTCTTCACCCCAGCCCTGGCCAAAGAAATCACCAATCGGGCTTTCCACAGAGGGCTCTTTCGCTCCGTCCCAGTACATGCGCAAAATGAGATGTCGGCGATGGAGGGGATCGTCGTGCGCCACGGTACACCAGATATGGCGAATAACGCCCGTGCCATCAATCTCAGCGATGGTGACGGTTTCACCCGCCGCGATGGTAATACAATCTGCGTTACCGCCAGTGCGGTCATAACTGGAAATTCGCCGCGTGCGCGCTGCACGCAGGCAGCTGAGTTCACTCAGTGGCCCAGGCATCTTTTCGTTCCCTCAATGCTCATTACAAGGTCGCACCATCGTTGTCACCCGCAACATCTGTTTTGTCCAACTAGTATACGCAACTAGCCACGCTTTCGCAACTGTTCACCCACCTGCAGATTCTCCGTCCTGTGGAGCCGTGCGCAACCTCATCTACCCGCTTCTCCGCACTCCTGCACATTTCCTACGACCCGGCCTCCCTCCTCTATCTTGGCCGCTCCCCAGAGCACGACCGCGATCATCCACGTGGCGCTGCCCTGCTCTGTAAGCCACTTTTCTCATCTTGACCCCCCTACTCTTACTTGCTACACTAGCACACCCGACCAACCTAACCCTCAGGTGTGCCCTATGAGTGTTACTCCTTGCCGCCCCAAATGGCGCGCGATGACCTCCGATCGCGAACGTTTCAATCGTCAAATGCACTATCAGCCCTTTGACCGTTGCTTTAATATGGAGTTTGGCTACTGGGACGAGAATTTCTCCCAGTGGAGAATTTTTCTTGACAATGGCATCAGGAACAACGCCGACGCTGATCGCTTCTTCAACTTCGACCGCATCGAAGTCCTCGGCTCCCCTACTTGGATGCACCCCGACTTCGGCTACACTGTCATCGAGGAACGCGAAACCACGCGCATAATCCGCAACCCCGATGGCCTCCTTGCCGAGATCCCTAAAGACGGCCACGAAACCATCCCCCACTTCATCAAAGCCTCCGTCGTCACCCCCGACGACTGGAAAAAAGTAAAAGAAGAACGCTTCCGCCTCGATGACCCCGCCCGCCATCTCACTTCAGAACAACTTGCCGCCCTTAAAACTGCTCACCCGCCTACCCGTGACTACCCCCTCGGCATCTACTGCGGTTCCCTGATCGGCAAAATCCGTGATATGCTCACCTTCGAAGGCCTCGCTTACGCTTGCTATGACTACCCCGACATGGTCGAGGATATGGTCGAAACCTGTTGTCAGCTCGTCGAGCTTTCCCTCGACCAGCTCCTCCCCCACTTCGATTTCGACTTCGCCTCCGGTTGGGAAGATATCTGCTTCAAAAGCGGACCAATTGTCTCCGTCGATTTCTTCAAAAACGTCATCGTGCCCCGCTACAAACGGATCAGTGCCAAGCTCCGCTCCGTCGGTATCGATCTCTGGTACACCGATTGCGACGGCGATGTCCGTCCCATCCTTCCCCTCCTCCTCGAAAGTGGTATCAATTGCCTCTTTCCTTGCGAAGTCAATGGCTGCGGCCATCCCGCTCAGCTCCTCAATGAGTACGGCAAAGACCTGCGCATCATGGGCGGCGTCGACAAACTCCAACTCGCCAAAGGCCCCGCTGCCATCAAGAAATACCTAGAGTCGCTCATCCCCCTCGTCGAACGTGGTGGTTTTATTCCCTTCTGTGATCACCGCTGCCCGCCCGATGTCAAAGAAGAGGACTACCTTTACTACCTTGACGTGAAAGAACAGCTCTTCGGACAGCTCACATAACCTCCGCGGGTAGCGCCGCCACGCCCCATCCTCCCTTCAACTCAACCTCCCCTCGGCGCTGCCCTACCGCCACCTCCACACTACGCCGCTTTCGCCGGTTCTTTTACCGTGATCTGTATCTGTCCGCCCTTCTCCGTAATCACCACCCTGCTCCCCTCCGCTATCGTCCCCCCCAAAATTTGCCGCCCAATCTCCGTCTCCAACGTCCGCTGAATGTACCGCTTCAATGGCCGTGCCCCATACACCGCGTCATACCCGTTTCGGGCGATGCGCTCCCGCGCCGCAGATGTCAACTCTAACGTGATGTTCCGCCCCGCCAACCGCTTCTGCACATCGGCTATCAGCAAGTCGACAATCTGCTCAATCTGCTCAAGTGTCAGCGGGCTGAACACAACAATGTCATCCACCCGGTTCAAAAACTCCGGCCGAAATTCCCGGCGTAACTCCGCCAACACAGCTTCCTTCACCGTCGGCGTAATCTGACCACTCTTGATCCCCTCCAACAAAAGATGGCTCCCAATGTTCGATGTCATGATGATGACCGTGTTTTTGAAATCCACCGTATGTCCCTGCGCATCCGTTAATCGCCCGTCATCTAGGATCTGCAACAGTGTATTGAACACGTCATGATGCGCTTTCTCAATCTCGTCGAAGAGAATTACACAGTACGGCCGCCGCCGCACTGCCTCTGTTAGCTGTCCACCTTCCTCGTAGCCTACATACCCCGGCGGCGCTCCAATCAATCGGGACACCGCATGCTTTTCCATGTACTCCGACATGTCTATCCGCACCATGTTCTCTTCCGAGTCAAACAGTGCCTCCGCCAGCGCACGTGCCAACTCGGTCTTCCCAACCCCTGTCGGCCCAAGGAATATAAACGAGCCAATCGGCCGCCGCGGATCCTTCAGCCCCGAGCGCGCACGAATAATCGCGTCCGTCACCGCCCGCACCGCTTCATCTTGCCCCACCACCCGCTTGTGTAGCGTCTCCCCTAAGTGCAAGAGCTTCTCCTTCTCCCCTTCCATCAGCCGCGTCACAGGGATACCCGTCCACCGGCTCACTATCGCCGCAATCTCGTCCGCCGTCACTTCCTCCTGCAGCAACCGCGGCTTCCCATCCGCCGTCGCCGCTTGCTCCGCCGCCTTCAACTCCTTCTCCAACGACGGTAGCTTCCCATACTTCAGCTCCGCCACCCGATTCAAATCGTAGCGCCGTTCGGCTTGTTCTATCTCCGTCCGCACCTTGTCAATCTCCTCCCGCAGCGCGCGCAGCCGCTGGATCTCTTCCTTCTCTCGTTGCCACTGCGCCTGCAACCGCCGCTGCTCTTCTTTCGCCTCGCCCAGCTCTTTCCTCAATGCTTCCAACCGTTGCCGCGATGCTTCATCCTTTTCCTTCCTCAGCGCCTCCTGTTCTATCTCTAACTGCATCACCTTGCGTGTAATCTGGTCGAGCTCGGCCGGCATGCTGTCAATCTCTGTCCGAATCGTCGCTGCTGCCTCATCCACTAAGTCGATCGCCTTGTCCGGTAAAAACCGATCACTTATGTAGCGATGACTCAACACCGCCGCCGCGACCAGCGCACTGTCCTGGATCCGTACCCCGTGATGCAGTTCATACCGCTCGCGTAAACCACGTAAAATCGAAATTGTATCTTCCACACTCGGCTGATCCACGTACACCGGCTGGAACCGCCGCTCCAATGCTGCATCTTTCTCGATATACTTGCGGTACTCGTCTAATGTCGTCGCCCCGATGCAATGCAGCTCCCCACGCGCCAGCATCGGCTTGAGCAAATTCCCCGCATCCATGCTCCCTTCTGCCCGCCCCGCCCCCACAATGTTGTGCAACTCGTCAATAAACAAAATAATCCGTCCCTCCGCCGCTTGAATTTCCTTCAAAACCGCTTTCAACCGCTCTTCGAATTCTCCTCGATACTTTGCACCCGCTACCAACGCCCCCATGTCTAACGCAAAAATCGTCTTGTCCTTCAGCGTCTCCGGTACATCCGCTTGCACAATCCGCCGCGCCAGACCCTCCACTATCGCCGTCTTCCCCACACCCGGCTCCCCTATCAGTACCGGATTATTCTTCGTCCGCCGCGATAACACTTGAATCACTCGCCGAATCTCCTGGTCGCGTCCTATCACCGGATCAATTTTCCCTTTCCGCGCCGCTTCCACTAAGTCCACTCCGTATTTCTCTAGTACGTTGTACGTCGCCTCCGGATTCGGCGACTCCACCCGTTGGCTGCCCCTCACCTCGCTCATCGCCTTCAAAACCTTCTCCCGCGTCAACCCAAACTCATGCAAAATCCGCCCCGCCGGCGTACTTGGCCCCTCATCCGCCAACGCCAACAATACATGCTCCACACTCACGTACTCATCCTTCAAACTCTTGGCAACATCCTCCGCCGCCACCAATAACTGCCCCAGCCGTGGCGAAATATACAGCTGCCCAGCCGCCCCACTTACCCGCGGTAGCTTGTCCAACGCCCGCTCCACAGCCTGCCGTAACGCACCAGGCGCCACCCCTGCCCGCTCCACTAATAACCTTGCCAGCCCATCCCGCGCCTCTAACAGTGCGGCTAACAAATGCTCACTCTCTACCTGCTGATGCCGCCGCTGCATCGCTACGCTCTGCGCCTGCATCAGCCCCGCTTGCACCGCTTCTGTCATCTTGTTGAGATTCATCGCGTCATTATCCTTGGTTATATCGCTATGCGTCGCCTTTTACTTCCTGCAAAAGAAATGCCACTGCACCCTGAGCTCCCATTCACCACTCTTCCCGCCCCTTCTTGTGTCATCCTGCCTCACATTCTGCACGGCTGTGTCAACACGTCCCCACGTCCGCTTCCCCCCAATCATCCGCCTTCTCCCCTGCCAGCTGGCTCGCAACTTAACGATGACCCCGTTCGCCCACAATGTCAGACACGAGCCTATCTCTACAACGCGCGAGCTGCAAAATGCCTGCACCAGGTGCTCAACATGGCCTGAAGACAGCTTCCGGGCCCTGTGATCAAACTTACGCAAAAGATGCGCTCACATCTCCCCTCTTCCCCTTGAAAGTCTCAGACGACAAAAAATGTTGGTTGCAAACGGCAAAAATCGCCGGTTGAAGCAGTGATGGCTCCACCAATCAAACCCCAAAACAACCGCTCAGAACCACGTCTTGTTCACAGCGCGCCACCTGCCTGGAAAATAACATCTCCCATAACGTTCCTTTCCTTTTCCACCCGCGTGTGATATAATATACCGCACCGCGTCAGGGATTCATATGTCTGCCTGGAAACTTCTTTTCTTCTCCCTCGGTGCCGGTGTCCTGCTCTACTCGCTCTATCCCGCCCGTTCAACTCACTTGCCCTCCGGCGTCCAGGAGATTGTTATGTGGGCACCAGGCAACGAGTTGCTCGACATGGAGCCGGTTCTCAAACGCTTCGAACGCGAAAACCCCGGTTACCGCGTAATCATCGGCCAAGCGGCAGCACGAGACATGGTCGCTGACCCACAGCGCTTTCTCTGTGGCGTCGCAGGCGGCATGCCCCCAGATGTGATTAAGTTCGACCGCTACGCCATCAGTGAATGGGCCTCGCGCGGCGCCTTCGCCAGCCTAAATGAGTTCCTTGAAGCAGACGCACGCGCTACTAACTTGCCCTACCGCGTTTCTACCAATACCATCATCCGTCCCGCTCTTGAAGAGGCTACCTACCAAGGAAAATTGTACGGTATCCCCGAAAGCGCTGACGTACGCATCCTGTACTACAATCGTGACATCCTCGTGCGCGAAGGGTTCGTCGATGAACATGGTAATGCGCGCCCACCACGCACCTGGGAAGAACTAGAAGACTACGCCGTCCGCCTCACACGCCGCGATCGCCAGGGTCGTATCACCCGCCTCGGCTTCGCTCCCAACGTCGGCAATAGTTGGTTATACCTCTACGCCTGGCAAAACGGCGGCGAATTTATGAGCCCCGACGGCCGCACCTGCACCATGAACTCGCCCGCCGTCGCCGAAGCCCTCGCCTACATGACACGCGTGTATGATCGCCTCGGCGGTGCACGTGAAGTGTATGCCTTTCAATCCACCTTCCAAGCCAACGAACTCGATCCCTTCCTCACTGGCAAACTCGTCATGAAAATAGACGGCGACTGGTTCTTGCAAACCATCGCCACGTACACACCTCATCTCAACTTCGGTAGCGCTCCCGCGCCCATGCCCGCCGCTCGCCTCGCAGCAGGCCATCCCCCCATCACCTGGCTCGGCGGCTGGTGCTTGGCTATCCCTGCTACCGCACGTAACAAGGAAGGCGCCTGGAAAATGATCCGCTGGCTTTGCTCTCTCGAAGCAGCAAAAATTAAACTCGCTGAGGCCGCAGAAAACAGTGCCAGCCAAGGCCGCGTCTTCCTCCCACGCATGGGCTGCGATACCGCCCTCAATCAATTCATGTTCCAAGAATACGTCCTGCGCAATCCCAACATAAGCACCGACGTAAAGAATGCCTTCCGCTTGTGCCTCGAGATGCTCCCCGAGGCACGTTACCGGCCTGTCACCCCCGTCGGCCAGCTCCTCTGGAACCAGCATATCGCCGCCTTCGAAAACGCTGTCTACCACAAACATCCCACTCCCCAGGCCGCCCTCGACGAGGCCACCCGCGTCGTCCAAAAAGAACTCGACCGCTATCATACACCACCCCGTGGCCCCATCGTCTCGTGGCCCCTCTTAGTGGCCATCTATCTCGCCATCGCTGTCTGCCTCTTGGTCGGCATCGCCCTCTGGCAGGCTACCGCTATGCGTGACCGCGGCTACTTCCGCCGCCGCTGGCTCGCTGGCCTCGTCTGCGCGGCTCCCTGGTTGATTGGCTTCCTCCTCTTCACCGGTGGCCCCATCCTCTTCTCCATCATCATGAGTTTCTGCCACTATGACATCCTCAATCCCGCCGTCTGGGTGGGCCTGCGCAATTACCGCTGGATCCTTCGCCACGATCCCCTCTTCTGGAAAGCCCTCTGGAACACGCTCTACATGGTCATCGGCATCCCACTCGGTCTCGTGGTCAGTTTGAGCATTGCCATGCTCCTCAATCAACAGCTCAAGGGTATGACCTTCTATCGCACCCTCTTCTATATGCCCGCAATTGTCCCCGCAGTCGCTGCCTCCATCTTGTGGCTGTGGATCTTTAATCCCACGCATGGCCTGCTCAACACGGTCCTCTCCTGGTTCGGCATTACTGGACCTGCTTGGTTGCAGGACGAAACGTGGAGCAAGCCTTCCCTCATCCTCATGGGCCTGTGGGGAGCCGGAAGCGGCATGATCATCTGGCTCGCTGGCTTAAAAGGCATTCCCACGCATCTCTACGAAGCTGCCGAGGTGGATGGCGCAAACGCTTGGCAGCGCTTCTTCCACATCACTCTGCCCATGCTTAGCCCCTACATCTTCTTCAACATCGTCATGGGCTTGATTGGTACCTTTCAAACCTTTTCCCAAGCCTATATCATGACCCAAGGCGGTCCCGTAAACTCCACACTCTTTTATGCCTATCACTTGTTCAATACCGCCTTTCGCTACCTGCAAATGGGTGAAGCGTCGGCCATGGCCTGGGTCCTGTTTGCCATTGTGTTCGTGTTAACATTGATCCAGCTCTGGCTTTCCAAACGCTGGGTGCATTATGAGGCAGAGTAGCAGCCAGCTCATTGCTCGATTCCTTGCAGCGATTGCTCAGCACAGCATATTGATCGCCCTGGCACTCATGTTCGCTTACCCATTTGTCTGGATGGTCGCGACCAGCGCTAAAGTAGAGCGTGAAATGTTTAGTCCCGAGCGTCCCCTCTTCCCGCGTGCCCCGCTCCCACGCACACGCTCACCGTTTGTGGACATGTCCGAGTTTCCCACGCCCACTATCCCTGATGAACTAAAAACCACGCGCGCACCCGAACTGATGCCAGCAATATTGCAATGCCTCGACACCTTCGTGCGCACTGAGCAACTTTTCCACGCTGAACTGAGTTTGCCAGGCGCCGCCCGCGAAGCCGTGGAAGGTCTGTGGGAACGCCTCCTCGCGCTCACCCCACATGCAGTCTGGACAAATCCCGCCCTAACGTCCGCTCTGGTCGCCCAGCGCGTCCTCCGCCCCCACGAGCTCTCTAACGTCCTCGCACGCGTCATACGCAGCTTCTCCCTCCGGACCTGCATGGCTCGCGATGACGCGCTCACCATTTACACCCTCGCCCCCCACATCCCCTTCGAACATCAATGGCGCCCCCTCCAACCCTCCTGCGTTGCGCTCTCCCCCGCTCACGAGGATGATACCCCGTGCGCCCACATCGCGTACACGTTCCCCACCGCCACAAATGTCCTCACCCTTGAGGGCACCTTTCAATTGCCGTTTCCCGCCAGCAATCTCTTCCAATTTACCCTCGCGTACCGCCCCGACGACACGTGGCACCGCTTGTACGTCCGCATCGAAGGCGGCGGACGTGTCCTCGTTTCCCAGGAGCCCGTCTACTTGTTTGACATCAACTGGAGCGCGGCCGTCTGGCAACGCCGCTCCGCTCAAGACGAAGAAGTCAAAATTAAACGCTGGATCCCTCTCGAAGAAATTGCCACTGGCCCCGCACACGACCTCGGCCCCCATACCCTCCGCGTCACACTCGAATTGCGTCGCAGCAACCTTGCTCACGCCTGGCTCGGTAAACTCGCACGTAATTATCGCGCCGCCTTCAAATTCATCCCCTTCTGGCGCTATGTCGCCACCAGCATCGTCTTGGTCATCCTTAATATCATCGGCACACTCGCCTCCTCGTCCTTGGTCGCTTACTCTTTCGCCCGCCTGCGCTGGCCAGGCCGGGATCTCTGCTTCCTCCTCCTCCTCGCTACCCTGATGGTCCCACCTCAGGTAACTATGATACCCGGGTTCATTATCATCAAATGGCTCGGCTGGTATAACACCTTGCAGCCGCTATGGGTCTTCTCCTTCTGTGGTAACGCTTTCTTCATCTTCCTCTTGCGCCAGTTCATGAAAGGCATTCCCAATGACCTCGAAGATGCCGCCCGCATCGATGGCTGCGGCTTCTTGCGCATCTACTGGCACGTCATCTTACCCCTCATCAAACCCAGCCTCGCCGCCATCGCTATCTTTACCTTCATGGGCGTGTGGAATGACTTCATGGGTCCCTTGATCTTGCTCAACGACCATCGCTTGTACCCTCTCTCTCTCGGCTTGTTCTCCCTCAACGTACAGGCCGGCGCTAATCTCGGTATGATGATGGCCGGCTCCTTCCTCATGACCTTGCCTGTATTGGTTATCTTCTTCTTCGCTCAAAAATACTTCATCCAAGGCATCACCCTTACCGGCATGAAAGGCTGACGCCTGGAGCAGAGCTCCCGCGCGCGGCCCGTGAGCTCTCATGCCACGTCTATTTCGAGCGCCTTCTCTACTTCTCACGTAGCAGCTATCCTGTTGCGCGTTCCACACTCAGCCCAATAGCACAAAGGATTTTTCAGGAGCTCCAATCTCGTCCTCGATAACATACCCCGTGCCACGCTCCCCTTCTTCCCTCCGCATGTCATAGCACATGCACATGTACGCCAAGTACAACGTGCGTCGCCCCCCGCAACTCGTTGCTTGCATTACTCTAGCCCGCGAAAAATGCTACACTAGGCTCGCACGCACACATAAGGTTGCGACATCCATCGTTCACCTTCAACAACGGAGGCTAACCATGAAACACCCACTTCGCCAGTTCCTCATTGCCGTCGCTGTTTCGCTGCCACTGCGCGCAGCAACCCTTGAATGGGCCGCCGACGGTTTCACATTTGTCGCCCAGATTATTGCCGACGGTAAGGGCGGCTGCGCCGTGTGTGGCCAGTACACAGGCAGCTTCTGTATCGTGTGGTTCGACAACACCGGTCAGAAAGTCTATGAAAAAACCCTCTCAGTTAACACGTCCGGCATTGTTGCATTCGACGGCAAAAATCTGATCTATCAGGTAGGTACATCCCCTGCGTCTCTGGTAGTCGTGGACAAAAACGCGACGGAACAGACCGTTTCAGACCCCAATTACCATATGCACGGTTCACACACAGCCGGCCCGTACCAACCGAACCGCGCATTCGATAAGAAAGGTTTCTTTACTGCACAACAACCAACAGGAGCGGGTACCTGGCGCGTCGCGCGTTATAGCTATAAATAAAGAGGCAAAGCCCGCTAATGTTTACGCTATCGCCCTGTTGGTACGGCTCACGCAAGCCATTTCGTTGCTCACATCGGGCACCTGCCTGTGTACACGCGCGCCTCGCACGCGCTAAGTCATCTATCGTGCCAGCGTGCTGACTACCAGACCTACCTGAGCAATTCGTATCCCGGTGCGGTACCCCACGTCCCTCACGTCGGCTCGCAAGCAAAAACACGCCCACCCTCAATCAAACATGGGCTGGCACGTGTTCGCAAAGTAAACGTCGCCTAGTAACCCTACGTCCCCTCCCTGCGCTCAACCGGCCGGCACCACCCAAATCGCTCCACACCACACGCATGGCATACTCCTGCCCCACACGCAGGCGTGGGCTCCGCACGCATCGCTCTCTCGTACTCCCGCCGCAAAAATTCACGCCTCACCCCACAATCCAGCCCGTCCCACGGTAGCCGCTCATCTACGGGTATCGGCGCTAAATATGCCTCCGGGTCTATACCGCACCTTGCGAAGGCTTGTTCCCACTTCGCGTTGTCCAGCCGATCACTCCAATCATCAAACCGACACCCCAATTCATACGCCGCTTCAACTACCTCCCCCAAACGCCGATCCCCCCGCGCAAACACCGCTTCCAACCGACTTAAGGCGTATTTGTGAAACGTCACCTTCACTGCCCGCGGTACCCCTCGCAAAATCATCTCCTGTCTCGCCCGCACCTCATCCTCCCCCGCAAAACCACACCATTGAAACGGGGTAAATGCCTTCGGCACAAAATTCGACACCGCCATGTTGATCGCTGCATTCCCTTTCGGCCGCACACGCGCTAACTTCTCCACCAACCCCACAATCGCCGCCACATCCTCCGCTCCTTCCGTAGGTAACCCCAACATAAAGTATAGTTTGACCAGCATCCACCCCGCCTCAAATACACTCCGCACCGTCGCCACAATCTCCTCTTCAGTCAACATCTTGTTGATCACTCGCCGCAGCCGCTCACTCCCTGCCTCCGGCGCAAAAGTAAACCCTGTCTTGCGCATCCGCCGAATCAACGCCGCCAGCTCCGGATCAAATGAATCGACCCGCAACGACGGGAGCGACACTGCTGTACGTGATACCGCTACCTCCGCAGGGTCCAGCAGAACTCGTATCGCCTCGCCAATCTCTTTACAATCGCTCGCCGATAACGCCGCCAGCGTCACCTCTTCAAAACCGGTCAACTCCACCGTACGCCGTACCTCCGCCACAATCTGCGCCGCACTCTTCTCCCGCTGCGGCCGCGTCAACATCCCCGCCTGGCAAAAACGACACCCCCGCACACAGCCACGCATAACTTCAATCTGCGCACGATCATGCACCGCCTCACAAAACGGCACCAACAACGCACTCGCCTCAGGTAACGTCGCTAAGTCCGTCACGATCTCCTTTCGCACCGGAAATGGCACATCCTCGTATCGCGCCGCCACCGGACACAGCCGCCGCGCAGCGTCCCCTGCCGCCTCATACGCATACAAACCCGGCACGTACATGCCCGGTACCTTCCGCACCAAATCGCGTAGCAGTTTTTCACTCACTACAAATTGCCTTCCACCGTCCACATGTTCTCGTGCCCACGCAACTAATTGCGGCACGATCGCCTCCCCATCACCCACTGCAAACGCATCTATGAACGGCTCAAGCGGCCCCGGCGCATACACATTCCCTCCCGCAATAATCAGCGGATGTGCCTTCCCCCACCGCTCCTCACTGCGTATCGGTATCCCCCCCAGCTCAAGAATCGCCAGCACATTCGTGTAGCACAGCTCGTACTGTATCGAAAAACCCACAATATGGAATGCGCACAGCGGCCGGCAACTTTCTAACGAGCACAGGGGAATTCCCCTTGAGCGTAGGCGCGCTTCCGCATCCACCCACGGCGCATAACACCGCTCCGCCACAACACCCGGCATCGCATTCAAAAGCTGATACAGAAGCTTCAGCCCTAAATGACTTATCCCAATCTCGTACGCGTCGGGAAACACCAGCGCCACGCGTAACTGCGCTGTCTCCCATCCTTTGTGCACAGAATTGATTTCGCAGTCAATATAGCGCGACGGCCGTTCGACAAACGGAAACACCTCGGCCTCATAGGCCGCCTGCCAGTCATGCCCGCCGCCGCTCAGGCCCTCGTGCCCCTGCATGCACATTCCGTTCCGCCGACGCACCACCCCCACTCGCCCCACCCTCCACCACTTGCCCGAAAAAGATCCGCCCTGACGCCCCTTGAATCATCGAAACTAACTCCACCTCCGCCTTCTGCCCAATGTACGGCCGCGCATTCGACACCACAATCATCGTGCCATCATCCAAAAACCCCACCCCTTGATTCGGTTCAGACCCTTCCTTGATTATTTGCAGCGTCATCCGCTCGCCAGGAATAAATGGTGTCTTCACCGCGTTCACTAACGCAAACACGTTCAAGCACTGAATGTTCTGAATCTTGGCAACTTGCTCAAGATTGTAATCGGTGGTCAAAATGATCCCATTGATTTCCTTCGCCAACTTCATCAGCTTGTCATCCACCTCGCGCACATCCGGAAAATCAATGCTCGTTACTTCAATCTCCACCCCAGGCTGATCTTGCAACCGTTTGAGCGTGTCTAGCCCGCGCCGCCCCTTCGCCCGCGTCAGCGCCACCTGCGAGTCAGATATCAACTGCAGCTCGTGCAAAATAAACTCCGGTACAAGTATCCGATGCCGCAAAAAACCAGTCTTGTACAGCTCCGCTACGCGCCCGTCTATGATCGCACTCGTGTCCAGTAACAACGGTGGCAGTCCCCCGCTTTTCTTCAAGCGCGGCATGAGCAAACTCAATTCCGCCCGACCCCGCGCCGCAATCACTATGCAAATGTACACGAAAAAGACGTACAGCGCCGCAGCAATTATCCCCGTCGCAACATGATGTGCATTCAAAAATTCCCGCACCGGCCCCGGTACTAACGCGACAATGTGGAACAGCGACCGCATCACCAACGTCCCTACTACTATCCCAATCCCTACAACAATCAGATGCCCCAGCATCACCCGCCGTAACGCCAGTTCCGTCAAAATGCCTACTACTGCCACCAACACCCCCGTAAGCGCTCCAATCACCGCTCCTTGCGCTGCCGGGGCCCCCCAACTACTGCTCAGTATCGCACCCAGGCCCGCCCCGGCCACCGTGCAGCCCACCAGCATAAAAATGCGTATGACCACAAACATAGCAATAACTCCTCCTCGTGATTACCCCCTTCATCGCTCCTACCCGCTCCCCGCTCGTTAAATCGCATCCGCGCGCAGCGAGAGCAGAAATTCCGCGTTCGTCTTCGTCCGCTTCATCTGCTCCAATATCGTCTCCATCTTCTCAATCGGATTCATCCCACTCAACGCCTTGCGCAACAACCACACCTTCGCTAGCTCATCCGGATGCATCAGCAACTCTTCACGCCGTGTCCCAGAACGATCAATGTCAATCGCCGGAAACACCCGCTTGTCGCTCAGCCGCCGGTCTAAATGACATTCCATATTCCCAGTCCCTTTGAACTCTTCGAAAATAATGTCATCCATCTTGCTGCCCGTGTCGATCAGCGCCGTTGCAATGATTGTAAGGCTCCCTCCTTCCTCGCAGTTGCGCGCCGACCCAAAAAAGCGCTTCGGTTTGTGCAACGCATTCGCATCCAAACCCCCGGTAAGAATCTTCCCACTCATCGGTTGTACCGTGTTGTACGCGCGCGCTAACCGCGTGATGCTATCAAGCAAGATCACAACATCGTACTTGTGTTCCACCAGTCGCTTCGCCTTCTCAATCACCATCTCCGCCACTTGAATGTGCCGATCCGGTGGCTCATCAAACGTCGAACTAATCACTTCCCCATGCACGCTCCGCTCCATGTCCGTCACCTCCTCCGGCCGCTCGTCAATCAAAAGCACGATCAACTTCGCTTCCGGCGCGTTCCGCGCAATCGAATTCGCAATATCCTGCAAAATGATCGTCTTCCCCGTGCGCGGCGGCGCAACTATCAAACCACGTTGCCCCTTCCCTATCGGCGTGATCAGATCCATCACCCGTGTCGTATACTTGTCCGGGTCCGTTTCCAGCACATACCGTTTGTTCGGATATAACGGCGTCAGATTCTCAAAGAGAATCTTGTTCTTGTTCATCTCCGGCGCACCGTAGTTCACCGCCTCCACTTTCAACAACGCCACGTACCGTTCCTTCTCCTTCGGTGGCCGGAACACTCCTGCCACCGTGTCGCCTGTCTTTAATTCAAACCGCCGAATCTGTGACGGTGATACGTAAATGTCTTCCGGGCACGGTAAATAGCTGTAATGCGGCATGCGCAAAAAACCAAAACCATCCGGAAGTACTTCCAATACCCCTTCCCCAAAGATCAACCCGTCTTGCTTCGTCTGCGCTTTCAGTATCTCGTAGATCAAATCGTGCTTCTTCATGTTCCCCACTCCCTCTAAGTTCAGCGAGTGGGCAATCTCCGCCAGCTCCTGCGGCGTCTTGTTCTGCAAATCCGTGATGTTCAACGCGTTCTCGCGCCGCGATTGCTCAAACGCTTGCTCTTCGCTTTCAATCGCTGCCGCCTCCTGCTGCGCCATCGCTAATTGTTCCGCTTCAATTTCGCTCTGCGCTGTTAGTTCGCCCGATAACGAACTGTTGCTATGGCCGAACCGCTTGCGTCCGCCGCGTTTCATGCTCCGTCGACTCATACGTTTCGCTACCACTGTGATCCCTCTCTGTTCAGTTTATGCCACCCGGTTGGCCCGGGCGCAAAGTTGTTCCAATACTTGCCGCAACGCCGCGGCAAACTCTTCTCGTGTGCCCGTGTTCGGCACAATGTAATCCGCACGCGCTTCCCGCTCCGCTTCCCCAAACTGCCGCCGCATCCGCGCACGAATCTCTTCCTCGCTCCACCCCCGCGCCGCCCGCAACCGCCGCACCCGCTCCTCTGCCGGTACCGCCAGCGTAATCACACAGTCCACTTGCCGCTCCATCCCGCTCTCGAACAGTAATGGCACAATCAACACCGCCACCGCTACCTGTGCCGCACGCTGCGCCGCTATCCACGTTTCCGCCCGCGCCTTCACACGCGGATGAATCAGCCCCTCCAACATCGTCAACGCCCCTTCATCCTCAAACACCTTCGCCGCAATTAAACGCCGGTCCAGCTCTCCCGTAGCCGTGCGCACACTCACCCCGTACCGATCACGAAAATACTTCTCCACCGCTTCCTCCACCTCCCTGTCACTCCGCAAAATCTCATGCGCCCACGTATCCGCGTCTGCCACCGGTATCCCCCACGAACGACACAGCTCCTCGGCCGTGCTCTTCCCCGATCCTATGCCGCCAGTCAACCCGGCGATAATCGTCCGCACCGCTCCGCACACGCCCTAAAATAACTCCGCTTGTGGTTCCTCTTGCTCCACCCCTGCCCTCCCAGCACGCCCTCTCCCAAACCCCAAAAACGCGCGCAAACGCCCCACCGCCCCCTCATCCGCCGCACGCACCCGCAGCTCCTCCAACGTTTCCTTGATCGGTACGTCACTGTGCACTGTCAGCAATGTGCGCAACCGCGCAATCTCTCCCTTCGCCGCACGCAACTTCTCACGTATCCCCGCCTTCACCTCCTCTAAGTGCGCGTACACATTCTCCAGCGTCCCGTATTCACGTAGCAACGCTTGCGCCGTCTTTGGCCCAATACCCGGCACTCCCGGCACGTTATCCGAACTGTCACCAACCAAGATCAAGTAGTCCACCATCTGCTCCGGTTCCACACCAAATTTCTCCCGCACCGCACGCGCGTCAAGTACCTCGCTCTCCTGCAGCCCGCTCCGAAGAATCGCAATCTGCGGCGATACAAGCTGGCATAAGTCTTTATCGCTCGTCGCAATCAACACCTGGCACCCTTCCTTCGCTCCCCGCTGCGCCAGCGTCGCAATCACATCATCCGCCTCATATCCCGGGTACTCCACGCACGCAACATTGAGTGCTCGTACGTATTCTCGCACCCATGGCAACTGCTCCGCAAGCTCAGCCGGCATCGGCGGCCGCTGCGCCTTGTACTCCGTGTACTCCACATGTCGGAACGTCGGCTCCTTCGCGTCAAAAGCCACCGCCATGTACTCCGGCACCGTCTCCGTCACCATCCGCTGTAACATACGCACAAACCCATACGTCGCATTCGTCGGTAAACCTGACGGGCTTGCCATGTACGGAATGGCGTAGAACGCACGATAGACATACGCCATGCCGTCTACCAAGAGAAGCGTCTTCACCGGAAGATACCTGACATGTCACCGGCGCAGCCCTGCCGGCTGCGTGGCTGCGCCTCATGTGGGCGTGCAGTCCCCGGGCGCCACCGTGTGCCCGTCCTTTATGGCGGCCAGCCAGTAGGCCGGCCGCCCTCCCGCACCAGAGCCCGTCGTCAACGCGCCGCCGCTACCCGGCGCCGCGTCTGCCCCGACGGATCTATTAACTTCGCATTCAAGAAAATCATCAAGTTCGCTTTGCTCGCCACTTCCGTCTGCCCCCGCCAAAACCGCCCAATCAGCGGCAAATCCCCCAAGATCGGTGTCTTGTCATCCGTCCGCATGATGTGATCCCGCATTAACCCCCCCATCACCAGCGTATCCCCATCGTTCACCCGCACTACCGTCCGCACACTCTGGATGCTAAATTGCGGCAGTTCAAACACATTGTTCCGCGACGACACAAATTGCCGCCACGCCACTAAGTCCGAGATCTCTGGCTGCACATCTAACTCTATCGTCCGCTCGTCTGTCTGTACCGACGGCGTAACCCGTAACGTCGTCCCATAATCCCGCTCTTCCCAGTTCTTCGGCGTCACCGCGTACTCCGTTATGTACTGGAACGCATCGCCGACCTCAATGTCCGGATCCTCCGCATCGTCTATCTCCGTATTAAACCGCACCTTCACCACATCCCGAATCGTCGCCCGCTGCCCACTCTTCACTGTCACTTTCGGCGCAAAAATCGTATGCACCCCCTCCGCGTTGTCAAGTGCATAAATCACACTCCGCCATTCCGCAGGGCCAAGCACCCCTTTCACATCAAACACCTTCCCCAATCCGTCATCTGCCACCTTGTCTTGGTACCGCGTTAACCTGAAGTCTTCTTGAAATTTCGCTAACATCGCCTCCGTCGCCTGCACCGTGTAGAGCGCATTACTGTACCTGCCCATCAAGTCAACGTACTGCTGACTCCCCACTGGAAAACGCGTCGCCGCGCGCAAATACGCGTCTGCCTCCCGCCGACTCGCCGCAAGATCCGCACGCCACTGCTGTATGCTCTGCCATGTCGCCTCCGCATCGTTTACATCTGACTCACCAAATGGCGGCCGGTTCGGACGCAAAAACTTCGACCGCAAATAATCATCATACGCATTCCCCGACGACGTCTGCTCCGGTATCCCATACGTCTGCAACAGCGGATCAAATGATGTCTCATCCATGTACGAGCGGATGTACCGCAGCCCAGGTGTCATCTCCCGCTGCAGATTCGGCGCGTAAATGTTATACCGATCGCTGTACTTCCCACCTCCGCTCCCCCATACGTAATTGCGCGTTAAAAAGTGCCGAAACACTAACTCGGTCATGTCGTTGTTCCGGATCGTCACAAAACGCGCCTCAATCTGAACTTGGAACGGCGTCTTGTCGTACCGCGCAATGAACTCTTCAATGATCTTTAAATTCGCATCCGTATTCCGCACCCGCAGCTGGTTCCGCCGCGTGTCAAATGAGACGCTCGCCCCTTCCGGCATCGTCACCCCAATCCGCTTCAGCAACGCCTGCGCCTTCCGTGTCGGATTTTGTCCCTCCGCCTCCGGTAAATCAATGTCTAACCCCCGCGATAACTGAAACACTTTCGTCCGCAACTGCACTGACTCCTTCCCACTAATCACTACCGCCGCCGGATCCACCCGGTAGGTCAAACCCTTCGTCTTGCAAATAAATTTGATCACCTCAATGAACGGCACCTCCGTCAGTTGCAACGTGATCTTATCTTGATTAGCCTCTTGTAACGCTTTCAGCGCGGCCGGATCAGGTATAATCGACACCTTCGGATTGCTGTTCTCATACAAATACTGCAACACCGTATCCAGCGGCGCGTCCGTAAAACGCACACTCGGCAGAATTTGCTGCACATCTTGGTCAATCGGTCGCACCGCACCACGCGCCACTGCCGCCCCTGTCACCTCTTCCACCTCCCGCTCCCCCCGCGGCCGCACCAGCCAGTTCCGCTCCACTTCCTGCAAACGCTCCCGCTTCAAAATGTCAAAGTCATCCAGCGTGATCTTCATCAACATTTCCTGACATTCCTTGATGTACCGCCGCGCTGTAATGTTGTACGGATCACGTTGAATCACTTCCTTAAACGTGTTCAGCGCGTCCCGATACTCACCTTTCCGAAAATACTCCCGCCCCTCCACCATCAACACATTCACTTCCACCTGCTGCTTGTTCTCTTCCGCTTGCGTCTTCGGCCGATACGCAAACGCTCTCTTTATCCGCGTCCAGAAACCCTCCGGCTCCCCCACCTCACGCGGTATCTCCGGCAATGCCTCCGCCTCCGCCCCCGGTGTGGCAGCAGTTGCTACCTCCGATGTCGGTGCCTCAGTGTCCCCAACTAGCGCTGCCTCTCGCGCCTCAACGCCCGCCACCCTCTCAACCGCAACCGCCCCACCACACACCATCAGCACCACCAGCGCTGTATTCATCCATTGCCGTATCTCGTGTGTCTTCATATAGCCTCCAGTGCACTTCCTAACTCTACAAGATCAACTCCTCTCTTCATTTCATTCCGGAAACGCCTCGCTCGCCCCTTCACTTGCTGGCGCCGCCTCGCTGCCGCCTTCCACTTCACTCTCACCCGTGCTTGGCCCTGGCGCGCCCTCCTCTCCCATACCCCCTTCCGCTCCCTCCACTGCCGGCGCCGCCGCCGCTTCCTCCTCCGTACGAGCCGCCGCCAGGCGCATCTCGCGCTCACGCTTCTCCCGATACGATTCGCCACTCGCAGTGATCACCCGCGTCGTCACGAAAATCAGTAAATTCCGCTTCTCCTGGTAGCTCCCATCCGCGCGGAAAAAACGCCCCACCAATGGCAAGTCCCCCAGCAGCGGTACCTTGTCATGATATTCCCGTAACTGCTCCGTAATCATTCCCCCCAACACAATCGTCTCACCATCATTCACCACCACTTGCGTCGTCACCTCCGAATGCTTAAACCGCGGAACCTTCAAGATTATCGGGTCCAAATCAAACGTCCGATCTCCCACGTAGCAGATCACGTTGCGCGGCTCCAATTCCTGACTCACTTTCGTCGTAATCTCCATGTCTACCGTCCGCCCGTCCTCGCTGATCGTCGGTGACACAATCAGCTCGATCCCCACCTCTTCCGTCTTGTACCCTTGCACCGTCGCATACCCTTGCAGCACGTCGGCCAGCGACACAAACCGCATCGCCGTCGGCCCTTCCCCTACCTGCCCCACCGCGTACACCTTCGCCGGCTTATACACCGTGTAGTCCTCGGGATATATAATCTGGTTAATCTGTCGAATCGTCACCCGATTCTGCCCACTTACCGATGTCACCGCCGGCGCCGATAAAATATCGGCATTCGTCTTGTTGTCAATCGCCTGCAGCACAATCCCTACTTCCGGATCTGTGAGCGGACTCGTGAAAAACCCAATCACCTCATCCGTCACTTGATTCTGCCCTACCTTCGCCCCTACCATGTTCAGCGTCCGCCGCAGCCGATTCGCATACCGACTCGAATTCTCTCCCTTCGCGTAGCGCCGTAGCGCACCCGTCAGATCCGTCGGATTCAACATCAGCGCCCGATCCCGTCCATCATCGATGTTCAATAACTTGAACGGACTCCGCAACCCCATCCCAAACGAGAGCTCCTGCAAATCTTGATTGCTCACTTCCACAAAACGCGCCTGAATCTCTACCTGTAACTGCTCCTTCCCCCCCCGCTCCAAATCCTCGATCAATGCATCCACTTGGTCCAATTCGCTCGGCGTCGCTCGCACCACCAACGTCCCCGTCGTCGGTTCCAAATACACCGACCCGCCCCGCTCTTTCAACCCCGGCAACAAGTCGTTGATCTGCCGCACGATCTCCGGCTCCGCTATCTCTGGCTGCTCCTGCCCCGGCGCCGCTGCTTCCTCCGCAAACAAATCCATCGCCTGTTCTTGCCCCGTCTCTTTTTTCGTCTCCGCCGCTGTCGTCACTGCCGCCGGCGAGACCGACCAAATCCGTGTCTCCATCTCCCCTTCCCCTCGCGAAATCACTATCGCATACTCCGTGATCGTATACGTCAGCCCCGGATTCGCTTCGCAAATGTATTTAATCGCGTCTAACACCGTCGGCGACGCCAGCTCAATCGTCACCGGCTGCGCCGGCTTGTCTCCCAAGTTCAAAACTATGCTGATCCCGCTAATCTCCGACAGGTACCCAATCACTTCCTGTATCTGCGCTTCCTTGAAACTAATCGGATCGCGCTTCTTCGTCGCTTCTTCGATGATCTTCTTCCGCCGCTGTTGTTCCGGCGTCTCTACCCGCTCCCCTGGCCCCTCAGCCACCACCTCCGCATACTCATCCGGATGCTGGAAAAACGCCTTGATCAAATCTTCCATCACCTGCCGCCGCTCCATCCGCCGCTGATCCGCGATGATCCGCCCCTGCTTCTCTATCAGATCCTTCAAAAGCCGCCGCGGCACCGGGTTCTCCGATTCTATCCGAATCGCTTGCTTGTACAGCGCTTTCGCCTCCTCGTATCGGCTTTGCACTTCTAAATCCCGCGCCTGCTTGATCAATAGCGCCACCTTCTCCTCATCCTCCATGTCGTCCGTGATGATCTTGCCCAGATTCTTCGAAACCGACTCCTCCAACAGCCGCCGCGCCTCGCGAATACCCTTCAGCGCCTCCTCGCCCCCAGGCCGGTGCTCTAACGCCGTGCGGTAATACGTTATCGCCTCCTCATAGTCCTTCACCGCCATCCGCGCTTGCGCATATCCTGCGTACGTGTCATACAGAATCCGGTTCACTAACTCCAACTTCGTCTGTGCCATCACATTGCGCGGATCCTTCTTCACCGCCTCCGTCAACGCAATGTGCGCTTTCTTGTACTCCCCTTGATCCATCAGCTTCAGCGCCTGTGTCGTCAACTCCGCCGCCTCCGCACGCAGCTCCTCCTTCTCTAACGCAATCTGCCGCGCCAGCTCCGGTGATAACATCTGCGCCTTCTTCTGCAGTTCTACGTCTATCCCCGACTGCGCTAACCCTACTTGTACCACCATCAATACCGACAGCAGCCCGCGCGTCGCTCCCATCATGTACGGACGCTTCTTCATGATCCTCTCACTCCGTCTGTGTTAATCTCATTACTGCCTCTGGCTCATTCATTCTACACGTACCGTGTACGTGATCTCGCCAACCCTAAATTCACCCACCCGCTCCACGTCCCGCAGCTTCGCCACCCGCGCCTC
>JAOACZ010000176.1 GCA_026417575.1 bacterium
GATAAGCCCCGTCCGCACCACCATCCCTCTGACCCTCACTCTCCCCCCAACCTGCATACCACTCATCACCACCCCCACACCCCACCTCCCACCTCTCCCCACCCCACTCTTTCGTTTGACAAACCATCATCCTTAAGTGTATCATTTCCCTACTTCGCTAACAACGTAACCAAGGAGCTCCCATGCCCGATTGCACCTGCAATACCACGTCTCCGAAACCTTGTGATCCTGAAGCACACAAAGGCCATATCTGCGTCCTCGCCAGTCAGAAAAAATTCGACCTCATCAAACAGCTCGCCCGTGAAGCTAAGTTCGTCTGCTTCAATTGTGGCCGTGTCGCCGCCTCCGAAACCAATCTCTGCAATCCCATGCCGCTAAAATAACATATGGCAGAACTACCCGCCCAGCACTGGGCCGACCGCGCTGTTGACCAGCTCCTCGCTGAGCGCGGCTCCGGCCCCTTTCTCGTCGCAAGCGGCATCAGCCCCTCTGGCCGCATCCACGTCGGCAACTTACGCGAGGTCCTCACCGCCGACATCATCTGCCGCGTCCTGCGCGAACGCGGCCTCCAAGCTCGCCTCATCTTCGTCGCCGACGATTACGACTCTCTCCGCAAAGTCTACCCCTTCCTCGATCCACAACGCTACGCCCCCTACGTCGGCGCCCCACTCAGCGAAATCCCGGCCCCAGAAGGCGAAGGTACCTACGCCGAATATTTCCTGCGCCCATTCCTCGCCTCCCTCGAGCGCCTCAAAGTCTCCGCAGAATGTATCCGCGCCAGCCACCTCTACCGCTCCGGTGCACTCCTCCCTCAGATCCTTCAAGCCCTCCATGCCCGCGACACAATCGCCCAAATCCTCGCCCGCATCACCGGCAAAGAAATCGAGCCTGACTGGAGCCCCTTCATGCCCCAGTGCTCACAGTGCAAAAGTCTCCTCTCTACTACCCTCCTCGCGTGGGATCCAAATCAACAGACCGTCACCTACCGCTGCACCCCATGCGCCCTCCAAGAAACTGTCCCCATCCTCGGTCACGGCAAACTCACCTGGCGCGTCGATTGGCCCGCACGCTGGGCCGCCCTCCGCGTCGACGTCGAACCGTTCGGGAAAGACCACGGCGGCAAAGGCGGCTCTTATGACACCGGCAAAGAAATTGTCGCCCAAGTCTTCGGCTTCCGCGCACCCTTCCCTCTCGTCTACGAATGGATACGCCTCAAAGGCATGGGCGACATGAGCTCAAGCAAAGGCAACGTCGTCGCCGTCGACGAAGTCCTAGAAGTCATTCCCCCAGATGTCCTCCGCTACTTCATCACTCGCCCCGCTCCCAAGGTCAGCCTCGCACTTGATCTCACCGACCAAATGCTCACCTTGGTCGATGAAGTGGATGATGTAACCAAAAAACAACGTGATCCGCGTGCCGTTCAACTCTCCCAAGCCGGCGGGTTTCTCCCTATCGGCATCCCCTTCAACCACCTCGTCAACGTCGTTCAGGTCGCCCAAGGCGATCTCACACGCGTGAAAGAAATCCTCCGCCGCACTGGCTACTCCTGGACCAGTGATCAAGCCCTTGACGACCGCTGCCGTTACGCTCTCCGCTGGCTCGACCGGTTCGCTCCCGATGACGTTAAATTCCGCGTCCAACCCCAGCTTCCTCACTGCGCTCGCTCACTTCCTCCCAACATTCGCGCCGCCCTCACCACCCTCGCCGCCGCCATCGCTCAGCCCGCCAAAACTAGCGAAGACTTCCACCGCGCCTTCTATGACACCGCCGCCCTCCACAACCTCCCCGTCGCTGACCTCTTCCGCGCTTTCTACCTCGCTCTCATCGGTAAGGAACGTGGCCCACGCGCCGGCTGGTTCACTGAAATCATCGGACCCCTCTTCGTCGCTCAACGCCTCCGCGAGGCTGCCGCACCCTAACCTTCCCCCACACGTGAAAAGCTCCTCACCCGCATCCTTCCACCCCCTCCCTTCCCACCGTCTCATTGATCCACTCATCCCCCGCCTCCCAAATGCCCAGACTTACCCCCACTCCGTTGCCTTTCATTCGCAACACTGCTATACTAGCCCCAACTCCACTTAAGCTCCTTATGCACCCGCATCCCATCCACCGCGCGGTCTACCCTGGCTCGTTTGATCCCGTCACCAACGGCCATGTCGATGTCATTGAACGCGCAACCCGTATCTTCGATGAGCTGATCGTAGGCGTCGCCGTTAGCACGCCCAAAGAAACCCTCTTCAGTATTGAGGAACGTGTTGCATTGCTCAAAGAAGTCTGCGCACCCTTCCCCAATGCCTCCGTTGAAGTCTTCGACAAGTTGTTGGTCGATTGGGCTATCCGTCGTGGCGCCCTGACAATCGTGCGCGGCCTGCGCGCCCTCAGCGACTTCGACTACGAGTTCCAAATGGCATTGGCCAACCGTAAACTCGAACCACGCATCGAAACCGTCTTCCTCATGGCCAGTGAGGAATGTGCCTGTATCAGCTCCACCATGATTAAACAAATCGCCGCCTTGGGAGGCGAAGTCACTCGCTTGGTACCACCCTGCGTAGCACACGCACTGCGCCGCCGCCTCGCATCCTAGTGCACAGTCGGCCCCCCCTTGCTCCCTCCCCTCCCCTTCTGCCGCGCGCGAAGTTCCTCAGGAAGGTGATAGTACAGGTCAGGCCACTCCCGCAACTCGCGCGCCAGATACACGCGAAACAACGCCTCCCCGCGCTGATCACAATGCTCACCCACCAGCGTGATGGCTCTAAACCGATTGGTTTGAGGCACAAAACGATCGCGCGCATGCATCACCAGCAACGCATCCCACCCCACCTTGTCAAATGAACGTTGCCAAATCCCGTACTGCGACTTCACCACCACATCGTACGTCCACTCGTACGTCCGCGGCTGCCCAGGTAGATAAAAAGCAAGCGCACTTGTTATACTGCGGTCCCTCATCCCCATGATGAACGTATTGCTCGCGTTCGGAAGTCCACGGTAAATGCTATCCACTGTATGCGCCAGCTCCCGCCACCCCCACAAACGCTTCCTCAGAACCCCTTCCCCCACTCGCGCTTGACCTATTATTGCTAGCCCCAATATCGCCCCTACCGCCATTACTAGCCCCACCACCACCCCCGGTATAAACCACCGCCGCCACCGATCAACTCCCGCTCCTAACTCTATCTCCCCAGCCGCCCATGCCGCACCGTACACGCTCCCTGCAAGGTAAAACGCCGCCGGCCAGTTCGGCAAAATCCGCTGCCGCACACTCAAAATAGCTACGATACTCAGCGGTACCAGCGAATACATCAGCAAAAACCTCCCACGCTCATCTAACTTACGCCACATGCGCAATCCCCTCACCCCAGTCACCACACAGATCACCCACAGCACCGGCGAGATCATCAGCGCCTGCGTGCCAATCAGATATAACGGGTTAAGAACCCATGACCACACCTCCCCGCCCCCGCGAAAGTGCGAACCTGTGTGCTGAAAAGTAACCCACTCGTGGCGCACGTTCCACCAAATAAGCGGCACAAGTGCTACCAACACCCACCCCAAAAATACATAAATACCCATCTCGCGCAGGACCCGCCGCTTCTCCCC